>JBCCIH010000006.1 GCA_039028315.1 Thermodesulfobacteriota bacterium
TGAAGTGGACGTTGATATGGGAGCAGGACTCATAAAAACAGCAAGCTGGGAAACGAAATCAACAGATATTGCCCTTTCGATAAGCGACATTTTAGGTGACGGAGAATTTCAGATTGACATATCCTTTATTAGCAAGAAGCATAAATCTGAGATTGAATCCACACTTGATTTGTAAGAATAAGATAAACTTCATTTCCATTTCATATTATTGCTGTAAACTAACACCTAATGAGTGACCAGGTTTGGTTTTACGAGAAGGACAGAAATCCCTCAGGTCCAGTATCAGAGGCAGAGCTTTGGGAGTTATTGAAATCAGGCGAGATTACTAAAGACTCTCTTGTGTGGAGACAGCCTATGGAAAAGTGGCTCCCCTTCTCAGACGTGGAGCAGCTAAGAATCCCGCCAAAACCTAAACCCCCGCCAATGCCAGAGCCTGAATTTACTCCAGACGTTGACGATTCTGCATTTAAACCACCAGAGCAGCCCGAAGAACCGCCTGAAGAACATGTAGAGAAAGTGGTTTTCGACAAACCCGACTATAAAGGCGGCGAGACCACTACTATGGACGCCGAGTTTGAAGAAGTTACCCAGGTTCGCCCTTGGGTCAGATTCTTTGCTCGCATTACTGATTACTATGTATTCTCAATGCTTTTTACACTACTAATAAGCTTTATGTTTCCCGATTTTATGGAGCAAATGTCTCAGGGGCTTACCGAGCAGACTACGCTTGAAAACTCAGATGAAGTAAATTACCAAAGCATACTTTTCGTTATCATAATGCGCATTGTAGTTACATTTGTTTGGGTTTTCTTAGAGGCTTATACAATAAGCAAATACGGCACTACTTTTGGGAAAAATCTACTCGGGACAAGAGTACTAGACACTGACGGGGAGCTTTTACCTTATGACAGAGCACTTAAGAGAAGCTATAGCGTCTGGCTAAAAGGAATGGGCGCCGGGTTTGTGCTTATATCATGGATCACAATGCTATTTGGATACCAATCATTACGCAAAGACGGAGTTACATCATGGGATGAAGAATCCGGCTCGAAAGTTGTTCATACCAATTTCAGCAGTACCAGACTGATTATTATTCTTGGCTTCTTTTTTCTAATAGAATTTGTTGCACTTAGATCTGTACTGTAACAATCGGATAAATACCCAAACTTAAATAGTGCAAAATAGCACAGTGCTATATGCATCTTATTTACGTAATTAATTTCCAATTAATTCATAAAGAGCAGTAATTACTACATATTTCAAGTTGGCATGACTGTTGCAAATATTAGAAGATATTAAATCTAGAATGCAGGAGGCTGTATCAATGAATAAAGCATTCAAAACTGATATTTTGACTAAGGGGCTTTTATTATCAATATTCGGAGCGCTTTTTATACTCTCGAGTGTATTACTGTACAAAGGGGCTGCAAATGCAGAGCAGCAGGCAAGTTGCATTAAACCCGCGAATGAACTGATAGGAAATACAAAAGGAATAGAGTCAAGGGACATATTTTTTGATTACGAAAGTGATCAGATCAGAGATGATGCTAAAGAAGTACTGGCATCTAATGCTGATATTATGAAAAGAAATCCTGGCATATTCGTTATTATTGAGGGAGATTTTGATATTAACGAAACTGACGGCAAATTACTTGCGGAGTCCAGAGCGCACAATGTCAGAGATTTCATAATTGACCAGGGAGTTGAAGCTGGACGAATTCTGACTTCAACCACATGCGAGAGGACTGACATTAATGCTCCAAAAAGTGTGAGAATTCCTGAATTAGACAGAAGAGTGCATTTCATATCACTTGAAATGCAACAGTTAAACACTGTATAAACAATCCTCACTAGCTGCGGGGGAAATTTCTCCGCAGCTAAATCCATATTCAATATATTAAAACCAAAATGAAGAGCAGTGTGTGCATAAGTTACATATTCTCTTGCAATAACATAGATAGCCAACAATAATATTACTTATTAAGATTTCCAGGAGGCCTATCTGAATATGAGAATTCTAATTGTCTCGTTCATTTCAATACTT
Organism: Thermodesulfobacteriota bacterium; assembly: GCA_039028315.1. NCBI lineage: Bacteria > Pseudomonadati > Thermodesulfobacteriota > Thermodesulfobacteriota bacterium. Next base: position 2,045 of record JBCCIH010000006.1, read on the forward strand.
ATTTTCTCTTCCTGCTCAATCTGGGACAAACCTGATGTAAGGGAAGCTAAATGGGGAATGTCTAAGGAAGAAGTAAAAAAAGTAGAAAAGGCTGAGCTTATTAAAGAAGGAGAAGACATTCTCACATATAGGATCGGCGGGGAGCCTGTCCCACTGGAAATCGAGCAATCAGACACTATAGAATATGAGGGAGAAGAAATAACGCCTCCAAAGGTTTCAACCATAGATCACGAATATGATCTTCTATACGTATTTGGTGAAAAGGGGCTTGGTATGGTGATTGTCCATCTAAGAGATCCTTTGGATAGCCCGCAGGAATATCTCGAATTTTTTAAAATTAGGACAAATATGCTTACCAAGGAAATCGGAGAGCCAGCAAAAGGGGTTGCCTCATATGCCGATCATGAAGTGAAAGCTAATCCTTATGAAGACCCTGCCGCGATTTGCAGGGGCGAGCACGGGCTTCAGCACATATGGCCTACAAAGGATAAAAAAACTAATGTTTCATTAGAATTAGACAGCAAAAAGTTCTCAGCTGAACCTCAGTGCACGGTTTCAATTTTTTATGAGAGCGTAGACATACCTGTTGACCAAGAGCTTTCAGACCAGCTGCACGATCTACTCTAATTAGAGGCACTTATAGTATCTAAGTTCGCAAAAGCGCACTCAAGCCCCATTGAACCGGATAAGTTTGCAAACACAATCTCTTTTAATTGGGATGAGAATGCAACCGAGAGCTCCAGCATATCATTTACCGCAACACCTTCAATGTTTGAACTGCTAACAGAGCAACTCATAACCTCTGATATAAGTGGAACATCTGCCATCCCTGCGCATACAGCGGTAGTATTTGCTGTTAAATTAGTAATTGTGGCCTCTGCCATCCCATCCTGAGTTGGAATCATTTTCAGCGTTATAACATCCTGAGATTTAAATCCCTCAATCATTACATTTTCAGGACAAGTCTGTGCCGAGGGGGGATTAATAGTGCCCATAACATCTGTACCCGACATTGGGGCCGGCTGGGCATTGGCGTTATCACTTCCATTATTCTCATCACAAGCTACCACCCCAATTAGCAATAATAACGTTGGAATAACCAATATTAGCCTTAAGTTTTTCATATAATTTCCTCCTATTTATTACTACTAATATTATACAGAATAAAAATAATGCTATTTTTTTGAAACCTTTTTGTTATTCTTTTGTTTATATGATCAAAACCAATATTTCGGAGGCATTATAAATGAAGAGACTTACAATTTTACCACTTTTATTAGTTCTTTTTGTCAGTTTTTCTGCACAAGCAGCCCACCATGAGGGAAAAAGAGGGAATTGGTGGGAAAATGAGAAAATTACTTCCAAAATTGACTTAACAGATGATCAGAAAACACAGTTGAATGACATTGCTGCAAAATATGATCCCGCTCTAACAGAGGCAAGAGATGATTATAAGGCTAAGAAAACTGCTTATAAAGATGCTAAATCAAACAAAGCAACAAGCAGCGCTGATGTGATTAAGTCATTTGATGTAATGTGGGATTCTAAGTATAAAATGAAAAGAATTAAGCTTGATATGAAACTTGAGATGAGAGATGTTCTTACACAAGAACAAATTGATCAGCTCAAAGAAATGAAGCAGGCCAAAAAAGACAAAATGAAAAAGAAGTATAAGAAACACAAAGATCAGATGAAAGAAACTACTGATCAATAGAAGCTTAGTATAAATTGGGAGCAGGCTGTTTACCTGCTCCCTTGTTTTTATTTAGATGAACAGATCCAACTACATATTTCTAACAGCCTTAATTCTATCAACGACCTTATTATTAATATCACCAAAAGTAGCACTATCCAAAGATATAACACAGCAAGTCATTAAAGATACAATATTAGATGAGCAAGTCCTTCTTTTCTGTTCAACTTACTGTATGGGGAATGAAAGAAAAGGAACTCTTAAATCAGTTACTGTAGAGCCCGCCGATAAAGGCTTGTATAAAGTACAGGGCAAAGCTGCTCTAAGAAACCGCCAGTTTGCTGGCGAGCCATTTAATAGAACCGTCTACGATAGAACCGTATTTATAAATTCTACTGGAAGTCTTGACCCTAAAACTTGCAAACTCACCGTCCAAGATGTTTCTGTAGAGAATGACTTTCAGAATATTGTTACAAATCTAATCAAGAGCAACAGCGATGTAATTGGTAAAGTAATAGTTGTACCCGATTGCAAATCATTTCTTAACTAGATTACCTTTCATATAGAGTTTTGCGGCAAATTATATATAGTTTATAGCAAGCAAGACACAAAGGAGGGCAGAATTATGTCTAGAACTGTACTAATGGTTGCAGTAATAGTTGTAATAGCAGGATATTTCTACTTTAGATCATCTGACAAATCAATGGAGATAATTTCTTCACAGCAAACCCAAGAACAAGTTGCATCACCGGGCGCTGGCGATTCTGATATGACAGAGGATGAAAAACTGGTAGCAAATCTGATTACAGATGGAACTATAACAAAAATTGATAAAAGCGGCGATGTGCCTTCTGTCTATGTGACAGCTGATTACTTTAGAATCCCTCAGGTAGATAAAACCGCGATAATGGAAGTCCTTTTAAAAACACTTCACAGCGAAGACCCCGATGTTTCATCATTTAATCTAGTGGATACAAAATCTGGTGATCTAGTCGGCACATATGATTCCGGCGGCTTTAAATCTCAATAGTAAATTTTATAAGCCATGAAACATACAGAAAAACATAAGCACTCTGGGCATCAGACAAAAAGCTCAAGTATTTCCTCAAAGGGAAGAAAGAAAGCTATGATTCTTTTAATTGTCATAGCTGTCGTAATCATGCTGACTTATGCACTATCTTTTCAGGATGCACAGGATGATGAGCTTATAAAGGAAACAACTCCGCAAACTGCCGAGCCTTAAAATTAAATCCTGGTCAGTATTACAGTCTTAGGATAAAATAGATTCTTAATCTCTTAATGAATTCGAGAATGTGCGATGGAAGATAAATCGATTATACTCGGCGACCTGGTACTCACAGTTGATGAAATAAATATGATCATGACAGGTGACATAGTATGCACTTTTCACCTGAGCCATAGAGCAGAGCCTAATGAATCCTTGGTCGAGCTCGTCGGAGAAGTAACGGGTGACCAGCTAGAAGTAATGTGCAAAACAAAATTAACTGCAAGGCGTTTTGAGATATTCTCCCGTTTCTTATTTATGTATGAGAAGAATATTGTCAGATATTTTCAAATGCTAACTGAAGGAACAACACCAGTTATGTTCAGAGATACTTAAGTATCCTAGCCCAATAGAGAATTAAGTATATTATGGAATTATTTGAATTGAAAAAACATTTTGTAATCATAATAATTGTTTTATTTACATGTTCATGCTCAAACAACCCGCTTAACACTTCCAACCAAAACGAAGATGAAGAGTCTGAACAAAAAGTAGAATATTATACAGATGACAACTTGGATTTCAGACAAACAACATGGGGAATGTCTAGAGAACAAGTAATAAATATCGAGGAGACAGAACCAGTTTTTATGTCAGAAAAGAAAATTGACTATGAAGCAAAAATGATGGGCATGGACAGCAAGATAGGTTATACATTTAATAATAATGAATTAGTAAGAACTAGCTTCTTTCCTTTATCAAAACACCAGAATAAAAACGATTATATTGAAATCTACAACCAAATCCAGAAAAATCTAAAACAAAAATACGGAAAAACAGTTATAGATACTGTCCAGCATAAAGACCCAACAATCGAAATTAGACCTGAGGACTATGGTAATGCAGCTTGCAGGGGTGATCTTTTGTTTGCCACTCAGTGGGACTTGCCGAGAAGTGATGTTCAGCTTTTGCTTAGAGGTGAGGACGGAGAATGTATGATAAGCGTCATTTATATAAGTGAGGAAGGGTTTAGGCAAATGCTTAAAAATAGATAAGCTTCCCAGTAGATCTAAACAGCTAAAGCCCACTACTAATTAACAATTAATATTCTATATATATACACATACACAGATATAGATATATATAGTATTGATTCTCTTTTTTATGTGATAAAATAGATTTCATTCAACTATAACTCTATAGGAGGGAATCATGATAAATGTTCGTGTACTAAGAAGTTTAGTGGTTTTTTTAAGTCTTTTGGTAATATTGGGCATGGTAGCTTGCCCCCCTGGCGGAATCAAGGGTGACGGAGAGACAACTGATGGTACCGACACAACATCAACAGATGACGGCACAGACACTACTGATCCAGGTGATACAGAGGTAGATTGTTCTGAGGGATGCAATCCAGCTCAGGGACCATGGCCAATGGAGCTAGCTTCTGAAGATATTGTAGATGGCAACAAGGTTTGCACTTATACTGCAACCGTTACTGGCACTGATTGTTGTAATGGTAATCGAATTACAATAATAGGCGAGGACCCACAACCTAGCGAAGTTACAGTGCAGCGTGAGAATTCAGGACAGGACTTTGGTCCGGACACTACAAATCAAATTACTTCAGGATGGGAAACCACCACTAGTGCAGGAAACTGTACATCTGCTGGATGTGCAAATGGTGAATACACAACGACAATTACAGTACCTCAGGATTCAGATTGCCCTGACGATGTACATTTAGCAATCTTACTACTGTAGATTCTGAAAAATGATCCCCTGCTCATATGGGTAGGGGATTGATTCATATTTTCATTGCAAAATAGTACTTTGTTGTGAAATTTTTATTATTGAAAAATCTTTCATTAATTTGCTGAGACAATACACTCAGGTACATCATTTTTTGGCGAATTGACTATGGTTGATACTCTGTAGAAATCCATTTCATTTGAAGGATATGGTTTTAGCAGTTCTAGCAACTTATCCACGGTGATAATCTCGGGGTCTAGCCATTTTGCCTCGTCTTTTTGCTTCAAAATAACCGGCATCCTATTGTGAATAGGAGCCATAAGCTCATTTGGCGAAGTTGTTATTATAGTGAAGGTTTTAAGCGGCTCATCTCCCTTCTCCCAAAGATCCCAAAGGCCTGCAAAAGCAAATGGCTCACCTGATTTGAGTTTAAAGTAATGGGGCACTTTATCGGGCTTACTCCATTCATAAAATCCGTCTGCCGGAACTAAACAGCGCATTTTTTTAAGTGGATTTTTAAAACTAGGCTTATTCTCAATACCTTCTGAGCGTGCATTAATCATCTTGTATCCAATCTTCGGATCTTTAGACCAAAATGGTACAAGGCCCCATTTCATCATCGAAACAACACGTCTATCTTGAGATACAGTTACTACTGGGTGATATTGTGAGGGGGCAATATTGTATCTGGTTTCAAAAAGCACGCCATCTGTATTGTCATCAAAACCAAATCGCTTTTTTAGCTGTTCTTTTGTACTAGTTTTTACAAACCGTCCGCACATCAGGCTACTCCGTCATTACGAGGCCTTTTCTGCCAAAAGAACCCTTTAGTTCACCAGTGTTGTTGTCATAAATACTAACCACATCTACAGCCCTATCATCTGTAAGGTAGTAATACCAAATTACATTCATGAGTGATGCTTGCTCTTCACTGTTTAGCATATAGAAGGGTTCAGTAATATATATGTATGGTTGACCGTTTGGATTTTCGATTCTAGTTGCTAGTCCACCGTCTAACATGCCGTCTATGATTTCTTTTCTATGGCTTTGAAGATGCTTGGTCTCTTCTATCCGCTTATCCAAATCATCCTGATTATCTTGACTACATGACAAAGCGTAAGCTCCTACAAATAATAATATTATTAGTAATAACGCGTTTGGATTTAAATTTGTTTTATTCATATTGTTAATCAAAATTCTACGAGATCGCATATAACTTCCGTATCTCCAAAGTCATCTGACACCTGTTTAAAAGATAAAGTGCCTAAATTTGGGCTTCCCTGAATATTTTTTAATATTCCTGATCCTTCCTCGTTTTGAAATTGAATAGTTCTGCACTTATTTCTATCATAAGTAAAATCACCAATATCGCTGCGTGTTCCTGTCAAATCGGCGAATAAGCCCATAGTAAATACAGTTTCTCCCCCCCTTTTACAATCCCACTCAGAATCCTGTTCCATAATTGATGGGCCATTTAAAAATAGGTTGAAATTAAGGTTACATGGAGTATCACTACAACCTCCCATGTTTGCAATAATAAGAAAAATAGATAAACCAGAAAAGAATAAGCCAAGTATAAATTTTCTCATTTCACATCCGCCTTTTAACAAAGATATTTATAAAAAGAACTCTGTCTAATTATATCCTACTAATTAGGATGAATAATTTTTAACAAATGGCAAGATATATTTAGTTCATCTCATAAATAATTGCAATACTGAATTAGTTGGCGCATGCACCTGTGGTTATCGCTTATTATTTCAGATCTAAACTGAAAAATACTAAAGTATAAATTATTTAAACCTAAGTATTTAGAAATTACCCATCAGATCCCTATTAACTAACTCGACTCTTGCAAGCTCATTTAAGGCTTGCATAATATGATAGAGTGCGGGAGAACATTTCTCTTTACAAGCAACCTCACTTTCAGCTTGCAACTCCAGCAGTTCATTACGTGAAAGAGTGTCCATGTGCGACAATATCTCCTTGAACATCTCACCTGATACTTTCAGTCTATCCTCGATCATTTGATACCTCCATCACAAGTTTTTTTATTATTTTAATAGGTTTGAATTCATTGGAATTTCAAAATTGCTATGTTAATTTTTGTAATTCAAATTTACCCAAACGCAATCATACTGTTCTCCTCCTTTACATGAGGTTTGATAACTCCGCATCTCAAATTTTTTAGAACTCTTCCAACCCTATACCTAAACTTCACAACTTATATGCAGATCAAGTGACCAACTTGATATATTGCACAATGTATTATATAATCAACATATTGATGATTATATAATACATTAAATCACAAAATGTTGTATTTATCAAGTAGCATTTTCACAATTTGTTGATTTTTACAAAATTTTTCGTGACCAAATTGTAGTTGGGAGGACTCTCTATGCGTAAGACAGTTGCAGAAATAATTAACACTATTAAAAATATGAAGAATTTGAGCAATGACTATGAAGTAGCGGGCTTGATAGGGATCAGTAGTGGTGCACTATCTAATGCTAAAAAACGTAACAGCGTTTCGTTTTTTGACGAACTCGTTAAATTTTGTGATCGAGAGAATCTATCTTTAGACTTTATACGATATACCCCGCCAACGATTAAAACGATAATTGATCCCGGGGGATTTGTACCTGAAAAAAATAGTGGTCTACTTGAGGTAGGTGTATATTCAATGGAAAATGCGGACAAAGTAAATTGTTCTGATACAGAACCGGTAGGAACCGTAGTGATACCAAAGGACCTAGTTCAAGATGAGAACATAGTAATCAGAGTTGCCGGAGATTCTATGGAGAAACTACTCATGAAAGGAGCTAATGCTGTAATCGATACCAATGAGAAAGAACTCATATCAGGCAGTGTTTATGCGTTTAAAATTCCTCATGAGGGCAATATTGTAAGGGAATGCTATTCAGAGCCACAAGGACTTAGTTTAATCCCATACAACAAGAATTACCCAAAAGCTCAGGTTGATTGGAATGACTTTAATCCTGATATGATAATTGGCAAGGTATCTTGCAGTGTCCTAAATGTTTTTAGATAATTTAAGCCCCTATGCAAAGCTAAATATGCAAAGGGTCACAATCATATAAATTATCTTTTTACCATTTTCAACAACTCAGTATCTATGGCCAATTTGCCTCCGCCGCGAATAATTACAGCGATACTTAGACCTATTGCAAGCATGTGATACTCAAAGCCCTCGCCAGCCTGTGAACCAAACCAATTCATAAAAAATCCATGCTGACCATGAACAATCAATATTGCACCAATCATAATAATGCCAATTGCTGCTGCAGAAATGCGGCTAATGAGTCCAAATATTAAAAATAAAGCACCAAAAGACTCACCCAACACAATAAGTATCCCAATCACACTTGGTATTCCGGCACTTGAGAAATATTCCACGGTTGCCGAAAAACCATATCCTCCAAACATTCCAAGAAGCTTCTGCAATCCATGGGGCAATATCACTATTCCCAAAAACACTCTTGCAACTAGGGCTGCCCAGTCGCCATTGTCAGTCTTTAAAATATCTCTTACTATGTTCATCTTTTAGAACCTCCGATAAATATTATTTGAATCTATTATAGTTGCAATTGCAACTATATAAACATATATCACAACTTTGTTGCATTTGCAACAAAGTTATTTTATATTCTAATTAGGAGGTATATGGAAATGACAAATAGTGAAAGCGACAACAGAAAATGGACTGAAACTGAAGCAAGTGCTTGGATAGGGCTCGTTCAGGCACAGCAGAGCTTAATAGATAAGGTAGAGGATGAACTTAAAAAAAATGGTTTCCCCTGCCTTAGCTGGTATGATGTGCTCTGGGAGCTGGAACGATCTGAAAACGGAAGACTCAGGTTAAATGACCTGGGAAACAAAGTACTGCTGGATAAATATAGCGTCACCAGATTGGCACAAAGGCTTGAAGAAGAGGGTCTTGTGCAAAGAGGTCAGTGCCCGAATGACGGACGAGGGATAACTGCTCAAATAACCAATAAGGGCAAAAAGCTACGAAAACAGATGTGGCCAATATATGAGAAGGTGGTGAGAGAGAACTTTCTATGCAAGTTCAATAAGAAGGAGCTTAAAGAGCTTAAGAATTTCATTGAACGAATAAAGGCCAGTGGCCTAGACCAAGATGTTGATTAAGCTTGTTAAAAAGTAATTGAGCTAAATGAGCAGATTGAGTATACTGGGTACTCAATAATCATAGGAGGGTATCCACCTTGAAACTTTTCTTAGCAGCATTATTAATATTATCAGCAACATCCCTTAGCGCTTATTCACAGGGCAGCGGTGAGTACACTGTAAAAGCAGTAAAGGGCGAGTACGTAATAATAGGTGAGAAGCCCTACAAAATGCTCAGTGAATGCGAGGGTATAAAAGCAGAGGATAAAGTATCTTTTTCAGAGAGCCCGATAACATGTCTAAAGACTACTCTCATAAACTTGCTTAGCCTATCAGAATGCGAAGTAGAATGTATCTCAAATACTGGGACTCCTTACGAACCAGAGCCAGCTGATTAAGTTTTTAGAGAACAGCTCACTCTACAATAAAAACATTATTTTGAAGCTCTGTATCTATTGAGGTGTTTCTCTTTATAACATCTGAAAGTGTAGTTGCCTCTACTTCTGCAAGCTCATTGCCGCTCAATTCGCGCTCGTACCAAAAACGATCCCCATCACGAAGTGCTTCAAACTGAGTCTTTAAAATAAGCTGAAAAAGCTCGCCCACATGCGATCCAGCAATAGGATCTTCAGACAAACCGCCTACCCATAAATCTATGCTATCCACATTGCCGTAAGCATCTTCAAGGTTAGTTTGAATCTGCGGATCAGAGCTTACATCGCTAAATTCTGCAGCTCTGCTAAGACCCATCTGCTCCCTTACGTCATTGTATCTAGGAAGACCATGATCCCTACCCCTTTGCATGTTAAGAGCTGCTAAATCAAATCCACCTGAGCCAGGAGGGCCAAATAGAAAATTTCGGACATCATCAATTATGAGAGGATCTACACGTTGAGCAGCTTGCTTGGCCAAACCCCGTAGTAAAGGCTCAATCCCGCCCTGATCAATTATAGTTTGAGGAGTAAAGAATGCGTCTCTGAGTTCTAAATTACCCTGGGGGATTACATTCAAATTTTCATCAAGTCTCTGTAAAACTGGATTTAACATACTGTGCCCAAACCGGTAGGCAGCTGTTGAAAATATATTAGCTATAGAGGCGTCGACATTCGGATTATATCCATCATATGTTGATAGTGCCCCAGGTCCTAGAAGAGAAGGAAGAAATTCATTGTAAGTTATTACCTGCATTAATGCTCCTACAAAACGCCTGCCCCTTTCGTAGAGTTCATCCCCGCTTAATCCGGGCCTTTGCAAAGCAAGCTCAGAAACATATCTATTATGCTCTCTAACAAACAATGTGTGCATAGCAGTAAGGCCAACTTGTTCATTAGCTCTAAAATCACCAGCTAAAAATAAAGAAGGGTCATCATCCCCTCCGTCATTTGGTAAACCTTCGGTATTAAAAGGAAGTAGATTACCAGCGCTGGTTTTAAGCATTCCAGTACCGTCATTTGTTCTAAGAGCAGACGCTCTATTTGCATCGGAACCATATACGTTAGATGCATCTATCCATGCTGTAATTGTATTAATCTGTTGTCTCGGATTATCAGTAGCTGTGCCTGATAGATTGTTAAAAACGGATCGTTCGAAAGTTATAACCTGCGTGCCAGTATCAAATGGATCAAAAAATAAATCGCCTGGCGGAACAGCTATATCTGCATGCTCTGCTGGATCTGCGGTATTAGTAAAATCCATATCATGGTCTACAAATTGACCCCATTGCCATAGATAATCACTTGCATTAAAAGGATTAGGAAATAGAGCCTCTTGATCGCAAACAAAATTACTAACTAGCCTAGGACTTGGTAGACCTTGCTGAGGCATCTGTGAAATCCCGTCTTCATAGGCTGAAAACACATATCTAATTAGCTCGGTAAATGTCGCGCCCATAAAAGGGTTTTGTAGATTGTTATCTGAGCCGTCAATTGTCCTAATTTCTGTATTGTTGTTATTTCCATCCCCACTGCAACCAGATACAACAAAAAAAAGCAATACTAAAATTAACAGGGAATTAAACCTGAATACTCTCTCCATTTTTCCATCCTCTTCTCTAATTTATTTCTAACCAACCGCTATATCACTATTTCGCTACTTAATAGATTAATTACAATACATTATAATACTAACACAAAATTATTGCTAATATCCAGCGGATTCTTTACACTCGCCGTCATAGTCTTTTGAGACTCCAGCGCTTATTCTGCCGCAGTCATTACCATATGTTCTACCGTCACAACCGCACACAGGCCTATAATCCTTGGTACAAACCTGCGGCTGAAATAAACATGTACCCTGTGCTTGTTCAGTCTTGCACTGCCCAGCCGGCAAATCACAGAACTGTCCTTCAGCACATAATAGGTTTTCTATACCTCCGCAAAGCTCTGGACCCTGCTCGGTTTCGACAATTCCAGTCTCGTCAGCGGGCTCTACAACCTCTTGAGTTCCTGTTCCTTCTTCGCTACTGTCATTGGCACATCCAAGTGTGAATATAAATAAAATAACAAATATCCATGAAATAGCTTTAAAGTAGCTCATATAATAGTTCTCCGATCCAACTAATGGCATATATATATTTATGCCTCAGTTACAGTAAAATTACAATTTTTTAAATACTCTACAAATGCGAAACTCCTATATAGTTTAATAGAAAATTGTTATATTAGTAGCTATCTACACAGCATGGAGGTCATTATGAGTAGTATGATTAAATATATTCTAAGCATAAGTGCGCCCTTACTAAAGCGGATTAGGAAGAAAAGATTCACTTATCTCGTTATATCTCTATTACTTTTAATTATTGCTTATCCTTATGTGCAGGGTGACATGGGCGGGCAACTTCTTCTTAGCTTTTTTACTACAATTGTTATGATACTGTCGATTATAGCAGTCGGAGATAAAAGACATCATACAATAATTGCATTAGTACTATCTGCACCTTGGTTTTTATTATTGTTACTTCAGTTCCCACTTATTCCTGTTGATACAACTCAGATTGTGAAAGATGAGATAGTATTTGCATTTCTACTATTTGGATATGCTACATACAGAATATTTATGCATATAATCAACAGCCGAGAAGTAACTGCAGAAATTTTATCGGCATCTGTTTGTGTCTATATACTGATTGGCCTTACATTTGCGACGCTATACTATTTCATAGAAACATTCTATCCAGGCTCATTTATCGATACTGATGGAAATGCTCTTGAAAGCGGTCCTGATTTTCTGTTTTTCAGTTACGTAACGCTTACAACAGTGGGTTATGGAAACATTGAAGCCATTACAAATCAAGCCCGTTCACTGGCCTCGCTTGAAGCCCTTACCGGTCAGCTTTATCTGACTATTATGGTAGCTAGACTGGTCGGACTTCATATATCTAAACCTAAGTCGAAGGAGTCTACCGCATAGCTATATAGGAATTGAAGGGGAAGAAATTAACTTTAGGTTAATACTGCTCCTGAACCTCAAAATCATCATGTTCTAAGTGCCATTTGCCGTTTTTCTTCACCCATCTTTCCTGGATTACTACCCCACGTCCAATGTTCATAGTCCAGTCAGCCCTTAGAAGAACTGTGTTTTCATTCTCAACTGCCACTACAACGTTACTATATTCTAGTTCCCCAGCACCGGATTCAATAAAAGGTTTCCAAAAGCCTTCGATCTCACCTATTCCATTGAATGTGCCCATTGGCCTAGCATTCATTACAGCATCTGCAGTATAAGCATCCACACAAGCTTTTACGTTTTTATTATTAAAATCCTGTATCCATTTTCGGCTGCGTTCTAATACTTCTGCCTCAATTTTATATCTGTCCATGATATCTACTCCTTTTTCGCACACGTATGTTCAATTGTTATGACTATTGTAAATCTCGGCTTAGGAGTCTACCTGAAGAATTAGCTTGTTCCCAGATTTTAGTAATTTTAAAGCGAATCTAGCGAAGAAACCCCGCCCCTTTTTATATAGAATTCACATCCTGATGGAGAGACTGGGTTATGAACTGATCCTTCAGGAAGCCTGATCCAGCTCATCTCCCCATAAGTGCCCCGCTCGTCCTTAAGATCGCCTTTCAATATAAGTATTTCAGCGCCGCCCGGATAATGCACCTCTCCGGGGGATGCTCCCCTGTCCCACTTCTGTAGGCTAACCTCCTCAGCGTAACCGTGTTCTGAGTAAAGCATTTTTATATGTATTCCCGAAAGTGACTCTATCCATTTCATGTTCTGCGTATCAACTACAATCTGAGTTCTGTCATTTCCCGGATACTGTCTTAACTTTACAAAGATAAACCCACCTTCTTTTGAAAAAGGTGTGTGCTCATAACCCTCAGGGTTTAAAAGATAGGTACCTGCCTTAAAATCTCCTCGCTCGTCAGAAAATGTTCCCCCTAAAACTAATATTTCCTCACCCCCAGGGTGGGCATGTGCATGAAAATCTGAATTTGCTTCGTACATTACAAGTGATGTAACCTGACCTGCTTCTGCCGGACCAACTAGATGAAGTCTTTTTCTCCAAACACTTCCGCTAGGGCTTTCTTGCCATTTTATTTGGTTTGTATCTACAGAAACGTACTTTGACATATCACCGTTGATTGACTCTGACTTACTCATTTATTCTCCTTTTGGTATCTCTTCTCATCTTTAACCATAAGCCATGAAATAATGGCGCTCAGCACACATACAACAGCTGATATATACATAAGAATATTAAAGCTGCTTACATAGGATTTTTCTATTAATTGGATTAACCTATACTCTATTTCTGCCGATATACCTATAGGCATATCGGGATCTGCAAGCTTAATGTACTCTCCTTTAAACGCCTCTTGAACTTCTTGAGGAATATCATGAAATATCATTCCTTTGTCCATTCCGTTACTGAACAAATAGAGCATAATAATTCCCAATATAGCAATTGCAACAAGACCCGAGACTCTTGAGACTGCATTATTAATACCTGAAGCTGTGCCTGAAAACTCAGTAGGTACTGCATTCATCACAGCAGTTGTAAGAGGCGCCACGCTTAGGGCAAGGCCTAAACCAAGCAAAAACATCCCAGGGAAAAAGGTGTAGAAGTAGTTACCGCTACCTCCAAACATAGCAAATAGAACATAACCCACACCCTGAATAAGATTTCCAATTACGAGCGGCCATTTAGCGCCGTATTTATCGACCAGCCCTCCAGACCACCTGGAAAAAATAAATAGCAATATGATGATTGGCAAAAACGATGCACCGGCTCCAGTTACTGAGTAATCGAAGATCTGTATCATTGCAAAGGGAAGAAAGAAGATAGCTCCACCCAAAGGTGCGTACATTAAAAGAGTTACCAAATTAGTACCGCTGAAAGTTTTGGATTTAAAAAGTTTAAGAGGCATCATTGGGGCCTCGACCTTGTTTTCCACAATCACAAAAGCTATAAGAGAGATTACGCCGACTACAATCGATCCAATCACAATAGGGTTATCAAAACCTAGCGCAGCAGATTCTATAAATCCATATACTAATGCTCCTAGGCCAAGGGTAGCAAGAAGTGCTCCCCAGTAATCGATCTTACATTTTGCGAGTTCCCCTTTAGACTCCGGCACACGCCAAAACAGCAAAATTAACACAACCGCTGCTATTGGGATGTTTATGAAAAATATCCAGCGCCAAGAGACCTCCTCAACCAACCAGCCTCCAAGCACGGGGCCAATTGCAGTTGTAATAGCAGAGAATGCGCCCCATGTTCCTATTGCCTTTCCTCTCTCTGATTCATCAAAGAATACTGTAATTATTGCCAAGCTCCCCGGAATCATAAGCGCTCCGCCCACTCCTTGAAGAGCTCTGAAGTATATTAGCTCAGTCACATTTTCTGACATACCGCATAAGACAGAAGCTATTGCGAAAAGTGCAATTCCGACCCCATATATAAGACGTCTGCCGTATCTGTCCCCGAGCGCACCACCTACTAGAATTAAAGATGCAAGAAATAGAGAGTATGCCTCTATTATCCACTGCATATCCACGATTGTCGCATTTAGTTGATCCTGAAGAGCTGGAAGAGCTACATTTACTGCGGTCCCGTCTATATATGCCATGCTCGCGCCGAGTATTGTTGCAGCCAGAACCCAATTACCTGTTGATTTTTTCTCAGCTATTTGCTTTTTATCTGAATCTGATATTCGGGGGATTGTAGGAGGTTTGCCGATTGTTCCCATAGTTATTGACTAATAAACCCTATGAAGTCGCAAATGCAAATAATTCATAAAATATCTGAATCCTTTCTGGTTGCAATTGCAACTAAATTAGCGAACACAAAAAAACGCGGGTCAAACCGCACAAACAGGAGGCAGTAAAATGAAAGGTTTTGTAATAGCAACAGTTTTCGCATTAGTGGCAACATTTCCACTACTATCACAGGCTGAGGTAAGTGCATTTGGAGTGCAGATTCCAGCTCAGACTCAGCAAGTAAGCGCCAGTGCAAACGGCGGATATGTAGCCCAAAGCCTCTCCGATACATTTCAGGTACAGAAGCTCAGCACTTCAAATGAAACTGAATTGTCAGAAAGCGCGTATGATAAAGATACATACTATGTTTTCGGAGTAGCTTTGGACAACGGCGACGTTATCTAAGGTTGGATTACTAAAAGAAATAACTTGAATGGATAGAATCTAATCAAGTTTAGTTTGTCCGCGGATACTATCCGCATGCCATACCATCCTCCATCCAACTAAAAGCCTGGGGAGTTTAACAGCTCCCCAGGCTTTTCCATTTTTAGTCTAATTTAGACTAAATCCTATGGCAAAACATACAAACACTCGTATGATTTTGATTTAAACCGCCAAATTTCATGCTTGAATAATTATATTAACTATAAATCACAACCAACTGTAATTACATAATTATTGGCAGGCTCACATCAACTGTATGTGAATTTCCATTGTTTCTAAAAGAAATAATGCTTTATTTTAATGGCAAAAAGGTGCATAATATTAATAGGTAGGGGTAACCACAACTAGAAGTAAATTGGAGTCGGGAAAAAACCCTTAACATTGGTAGGATGGGGACATCATCATTAAAGCACACGCTTTGTGCGAGGAGGCTTTTATGAGTGAGATCCAAGAGTTATCCAAATGGATGACTAGGGAAAGAAGGGAAAATGCTCTTGAGGCTATGATGCCCAGAATATTGGCTAGCACTACAAAAAACAGCCGGGGCAGAATGCCCCAGATAATGGCTGAGCTTATGCCAAAATGTCTTAAAACACTTCTTCCTAAGCTTTCTAAAGAAGACCGTATTGAATTCGCACTACTTATGATTTCTATACTAGTAGACAAGGGTTCAGTTCGAATGTCGGAAGAAGAGAGAGACGAATTTGTTTCACAGCTCGTTGAACAAGTTAAAGCATAGTTTTATCTCAGCTTGGTGATTTTTGGATTAGATTTAGACTTAGCGCATAAGAGCGTTTAGGATATATTTATACCATTCATTGTTGGTCTACGTTGAATAAATCTTCGATTCGTACTATACTCACTTTCTAAAAATCATTATCCTATGTCATGTCCCAAACAGACCAACGCGCCCTACCCCACAAAAAAACCGTTCTAGCAAGCACACTTGCAATTATCCTGGAATGGTACGATTTTTCAGTTTTTGGATTTTACGCAATTATCCTATCAAAGCTGTTCTTCCCATTTGCAAGCGAGACAACTGCCATACTGTCGACATTTATGATCTTTGCATTAAGTTTTTTATTCCGCCCTCTAGGCTCTGTAATTATTGGCAGCATTGGAGATAGATTTGGAAGAAAAAACGCATTTATCCTAACTGTAATTTTAATGACATTCCCTACAGTGCTGATTGGTCTTTTGCCTACGTATGAATCTATCGGAGTTGCTGCAACAATACTTTTAATCGTGTTGCGAATTGGTCAGGCTCTATCCGTGGGGGGTGAGCGCTCAGCCACACTTTCGCTTTTTACAGAGCTTGCGCCCTCAAATTTAAAAGGTTTGTACGGAAGCATGTCTTTATTTGGAACCACTACCGGCATCTTGCTCGCTTCGGCTGTGTGCGGGCTAGTGTCAAGCTCTATGTCTCAAGCTGATCTGATGTCTTGGGGTTGGCGCATACCATTTTTATTAGGCGCACTCACAGGAATTGCTGCTCTGCTTCTGAGAAAAATAATTGAAGAATCTGAAATATTTAAGAACATGGTTAAGTCGGGGGATGCATCAAAATCACCAATTAAGGAGTCGCTAACAAAATATTGGCGCGCTGTACTCGTAGTCCTTGCTGCAACTGTTATGTTCGCAGTAAGCTTCTATTTTATATTTGTATATATCATTACATTTGGCATTAGATACGGTGGGATGCCGCTCTCTCAAATACTCAACATAAATACAGCAATATTAGGCATTATTACGCTTTTATTGCCTGTATCAGCATATCTTTCAGACAGGGTGGGAAGAAAGCCTCTTCTTGTAGTCGGATGTGCAGGAATGATAGTTATTGGATTTTTACTATTTAATACTTTTGCTGGTGATAACCTAACCAACAAAATCATAGTCCAGCTGGCTGGTGGATTATCTATGGTCTTGTTTGCCGGCGCATTTGCGCCCTTTATGGCAGAGTCATTCCCAACAAAAATTAGAATGAGCGGAATCTCTTTAGGTAACGTTATAGGATTTTCAGTGTTTGGAGGTTCAGCTCCGCTCGTAGCCTCGTATCTGATTTCAACTACCGGCAGCGTAGATGCACCAGGATATTATTTGAGTTTGGCATCAGTTATTTCTCTAATTGCAGTTTTGACCATTAAAGAAACATATAAAAACAAACTCGGATAATCAGCTTATTTATCTTATCAATCTTTTTCTATAAATTAGCGCAAATGAAAATAGCATTAATGCAAGCGCAATCATCATCCATGTCGATAAAGTTGGGACCTGTGGGACACTATAAACAACGCTTGCATTAACTAATGTTGTTCTGTCAAACAAAAGAGGCACCTCATTTGAACCACCAAGTACAGCGCTTAAATTTCGAACATTCTCGACAGTCAGCTCCTCTTGAGCTAGATTCATCTCAAAGACTGTTCCTCTAGCTACTTGAACTACCATGAGCGGAGGAGAAGCAAATATCGGGGTTTCCGCGGAGAAACTACAAATGCTCCAAGGATATTAGGCCCTATATCTGTTAATAGATTAGTCTGTGGCTCTAAACGATTGTATGCAGAAAAGAAAACCCCTCTCAGAAAAGGATCATCTGTAGTATCAGAACTTATCCCGATTCTAAGTGTTACACTTTCTATTACAGCATTATCCGGAATAGACGGGAAATCAAAATTTAAAAGAACATCACTTCCTATAGAACCAGGATTTGAACCTGCTGATGGTTGGTAGAAAGTATTAGGGTTATTATCTAGTAGATTTGCTAGATTTTGATCTGAGGACAGCGGAGTTGTCATTATAGCCTGAGGAGTAGTAAAGCCTCCATCAGCTCTGTGAGCAATTCCATCTGAAGGCGGTATCATATCTACAGATACTATCTTGCCGATACTAAGATTTGGTAAAGCTAATATCAAAAAGAAAAAACAACTAATAAAGATCTTACATTTATGAATTGAATCAAACATGGCCCCCTCCTTTTTGTTCCAAGCAATAATACTTAAAGATATTATAGATATTGTGATACTAGCATAAATATCTATTTATAAGGATGCGAATTATTTAAAAACGTTTCACTTTGATTTGTTGTATTCGCTTATAGTCATAATAGCAAGCTTGAATTTTGGATCATATTTCTTAGTACAATGACTGCATGAATAGCTTCTTCTGACTTTTCTATAAAAGTGAGTAGCCTTATCACAAGCGGGACAAACCCCTACATACTTTCCCTCCGGCATGTTGAGCCCCTCTCCAGATGCACATCTTTTGGGTTCACATCCAACTTTAAGAGCATACTTTTTCCAAGTTTTATCATGATTTGTTTTCCCTGTATCTAAATAATGGAGCGCATGCGCTATTTCATGTAGAAGCGTGTCCTTTATTATGCTAAACGAGTTAGTTTTCATAAAAGCGCGAGATATTGAGATGACTCTTTGTTTGGGCCTGCAATAGCCAAGGTGTCTTTTCTGGTTAGAGAGTTTAAGCTCCCATCCACCCAGCCCCCACTTAGCTTTTTGATATTCCCATTCTTTGATTAATTCTTGTGGTGAAGTCATGATATAGCGGAATATTTTAATGTAAAATGATTTTTGTGCTAGATCAATTATAATTTAATTCTAATATGTCAGAAAAAACATACTTTTTTGTAATCTCTATTCCAAGAGACCAAATAATTGAATACTCAACAAAATTGAATTCTTATATTTCAAAGCTGCTTCAGAAAGAATACGCATGCACTGTTTCTCACCTAGAAGTAAGAGAACAAGACATTATATCAAAAATCTTAATCAAAGCCACAGAGGAAGATATCAGGGTTTTCGCAGATCGGTTCTTTGACAAGAACTACGAGCTTATCGAGCGAGAAGACGGCGAGATTGAGATTACACAAAAAGATGCTGATACAGATGACATTGAGCAAAATCAGGGCTTAAAACATTAGTTTATTTACATTCTGCGTATTATATAAACCACTTTAAACACTCAACATATTCATAATTTTTACTTCTCCTGAATAATTCCTGAATCCTTTATAGTTGCAATTGCAACTAAATTGGTGAAAACAAACAATAGCGGCTCAAGGGCTGCTAAAAACAGGAGGCAGTAAAATGAAAAAGTTATTAATCGCAGGAGCATTAGTAGTAGGACTTAGTTTTTCAACAGTATCACAGGCAGAGGTAAACGCTTTCGGAGTTCAACTACCTCAAGAAAGAACACAGGTTAGCGACAGTATAAGAGGCGGTTATGTGGCTTCAAGCTCATCCGACACTTTAGTTGTTCAGTCGCTACAGTCTGAAAGAGCTAGTGGAAGTTCAAGCCACGTGGCAAGCAGTGCTTCAGATTCATTTGTAGTACAGAAACTAAAGAATTCCTAATTAGTTTCAAGGCTAGTATGTCTTATGAATAGCAATATGAATTGTAGTTTAAGTTTGATAACAAAATACGGGATATACCCGAAAACAGGAGGCAGTAAAATGAAAAAGTTGTTAATCGCAGGAGCATTAGTAGTAGGACTTAGTTTTTCAGCAGCATCACAGGCAGAGGTAAACGCATTCGGAGTTCAACTCCCTGTGGAAAGATCAGAAGTTAGTGATAGCATTAGGGGCGGATATGTAGCCCAGAGCCTAGGCGATACATTCCAGGTACAACAGCTTCAGAACTCAAGCAATGCAGTTTCTGAGCAGTCAATAAATGACGACACCTACTATGTATTTGGAGTGGAACTAGGCGGTGACAATGCCATATAAGAGAATACCGACTATACAATCCTCCAACCGACCAAAAGCCTGGTGATTAATTTCACCAGGCTTTTGCTTCTCACAAACCTTCTTAAATAAAAGTTATGGTTAGATCTTATGTTTATTGATAATAATGAGTATTAAAATTTAATTCTCTTTCCTTGGAGCACCGTGAAGAATAGCTACAAAAACCAATTGTTCTTCGCCTGCTTTGATAGAATGCTTCTCGCCAACTTCATACATAATTATAGAACCTAGCTTTGCTTTAATATTTGAACCATCACCAGAATAAAAGGTCCCTTCACCCTTTAAAACAACAATATATACTGGAGAAGTAGGAGAACTATGCTCTTTAATCTCTTGTCCGGGCTCCAGGGCAAAGTGTAACAGTCTTCCATTTTTATCAGCATGAATAGATTGAGCTATAGGATGCTCGTCACTAAATTTTATATCCTTGAGCAACTCTACATGTTCCATAATCTCACCTTCTTCAATAATATTTGAAACAAGCTTAACAATACCCTAGTTAATCTTTAACAAAAATTACAGGCCTTATTACTCTCCTACCGAAATAGCTCCAGGAAACGGAGGTTCAACGCAGCAGTAAAATACTCCGTTTGTTGAATAACACTTCTCATCCTTACTAGGACAAGGTTCGGCCGGACTGCATGGATCCGCAGAGCACGCGCCTTGAGGCTCTGGCATCTGTATTTCTTCTTCCTGTAATTCAGAAGCCAAGGAGAATGAAACAGATAGAAAGAACAAAACTAAACTTAGTCTTAAGAATTTGTAAAAAGAATCTAAATTTACAGCCATTTTTTCTCCCTCAGATTTTATTAGCAGTATTTCTATACTAAACTCGTCTGGATTTGAAATCAACATGTCATAAGATTACTTAGAAATTGAGATCTCGTATCCCA
>JBCCIH010000007.1 GCA_039028315.1 Thermodesulfobacteriota bacterium
CCAAACTATACTATTTACTAATTTCATAGTAAATTTCTAGTCACAAATATTACTTACAGGAACTCTAATGCCTGAATACTATGAAATCTTAATACTCTTTGGAGTCGGAGTTTTGGCCGGTCTAATCAATATCATGGCTGGGGGCGGCTCCAGTTTCACCTTGCCTGCGCTCATATTCTTGGGCCTAGACTCTCCCACGGCAAACGGCACAAATCGTGTTGGAATTCTAATACAGAGCATCTTTGCAACTATTTCATTTCGAAATGAGAACATAACTGGCCTTAGGTTAAGCCTGAGGTTAGGGGCCCTTACTATACCAGGCGCTATTCTAGGTGCACTGTTGGCCGTTAGGGTGAGCGATCGGTTGTTTGAGATTGTTTTAGGGATAATAATGATTGGGATAGTCATAACTATGCTAGTGCCGCAGAGTAAGGATATAGTTACGACACCGGAGGGAAAAAAGAGTTGGCTCATATATCCGATTATGTTCGGCGTCGGGTTTTATGGGGGATTTTTACAAGTCGGGGTTGGGTTTCTAATTATGGCGGGACTTTATCATCTTATGAAGATGAACCTTGTATATGTAAATATGCACAAAGCTTTTATAAACCTCATTTTCACAATACCGGCCTTGGCAATTTTCATGTGGACTAATAATGTCGACTGGGTACTTGGACTAGTACTTGCTGTAGGAAACGCACTAGGCGGGTGGTGGTCTGCAAAAATATCTGTTCGAGGCGGCGAGAAGGTAATACGCTACGTTATGGTAGTCGCAATAATTATAATTGCGCTAAAACTCTTTGGACTATTTTAGTATATCAGCAGCTAATTATTTGATGTACCTATTTATCCCACATCATCTTGATAAGTCTCTTTTATCTTAACGAATACAATTAGCGAGATAATAGCTGATAATATTAGATAGTAGCTTGGTGAGAGTTTATCTCCCGTGATATCGATTAGATATGTAGCTACGAACGGCGCGGTTCCGCCAAAAACAGCAAATCCTATGTTATATCCAATCGAGACCGCGCTCATGCGCACTTTGGCCGGGAAAAGCTCTATCATCATGGCTCCAAACGGTCCAAACACCATAGAAAGCCCGATTGCAAATACTATTTGAGCCAGAAGGTCATGAAACGCATCACCACGAGTAAATTCAATAAATAGCGGATATGAGAAAATCGCTATTACAAGACATCCTGCAATAAGCAGCGGCTTTCTTCCTAATTTATCAGAGAAGTATCCCATTATTGGGGTAATAATCATAAGTACAATCATGCTTATTGTATTTATCTCAAGTGCCGTCGAGAGATCTAAGTGAGTTTCAGTAGAAAGAAATGTCGTAAGGTAGACAAATATCATATAGAAGTTCACTGAACCAACGCATGTTGCCCCGATAACAGTTATGATTTCCTTCCAATGATATCTAAACGCATCTCTTATAGGTTCCTTAGAAAGCTCACCAGCTTCCTTCATCTTTTTAAAAGAAGGCGATTCATCTATACCTGCTCTTAAGAATAGCCCAACTATTCCTATTATGAGTCCAAGCAAAAATGGAATCCTCCAACCAAAACTGTGTACTTGTGAAGTTGTGAATACATCTGTTACAACAGATGCTATGGCCGAGCCCAAAAGAATACCTCCAAGAAGACTAAATACTGTCCAGCTGCTGTAAAAACCCCTTCTGCCTGGTGGATAAGGCGCATGCTCAACAACGTATGATATAGATCCGGTAAACTCACCGCCAACTGATATCCCTTGTATGAGTCTTATTATGGTAAGTAGTATAGGAGCCCATATGCCAACAGATTCATATGTTGGGAGTACTCCTATAAGAGTAGTAGGAATTGCCATCATAAGCACTGATATTTCAAGCGCTTTTTTTCGGCCGAGCCTATCTCCCAAAATACCAAACAAAACAGACCCCACCGGGCGCATCAAAAATCCAACTGCAAAAATTCCGAAAGTTGCAAGAAGGCCTGAGAGCTGATCTTCTGATGGGAAAAATAGTTTTGCTATGATAGGTGCAAAGAATCCGTATAGTGCAAAATCATACCACTCTAAAACGTTACCTACACATCCAGCTACCACGTTTTTTACTCTATATTCAGAAGCCGCACCAGTTGCCATATCTACCCTCCTAGGTCTACTACTAGTTGTATATCATTAAGGAGCTATCTGTGTCAAATGCCATACTTGGTTATTTTTTGACTAAAATGATGTAAATTAACTAGAGCGCGGAATGAAACTACCAGAACTTGTTCAGACTATTTTAGCGAAAGAAAAAAAGCATCCCTACGTAATTGCTTTTGAAGGAATGATAGGCAGTGGGAAGAGCTATGAGGCTAACAAGTTGATACAAGAGTTGGGAAGTAAAGCCCTTCAAATTTCTACCGATCTTTTTGTCACAGTACCACGCTCTGAGTGGAGTGATAGGCTTGAGGTCCATGATATTGATCTTTCCTCTTGGTATGATCTTCAAAAAATAAAAAAGGCTCTTGAGTCAGTAAAGAATAAAGAGAGCTTTACTATTGATGGCCTTTATAATCTTTCAAACGGTCAGTTTGACGATGAACTAGAAGTAAACGCTGTGGATTGTGACTATTTGATACTTGAAGGCCTATTTTCATGTCATGAAGAACTGGATGAACTAATAGATCTTCGTATATTCCTCGATGTACCTGAGGAAGTGGCATTGGAAAGGGCTCATTCAAGGGACGAAACAGTGCGGCACTTAGACAATGAGGGCTGGCTTCAGAAAAAGGATATTTTTTATAATCATTACTTACCCTTTATGCAATCTCATAAAAACAGGGCTCATATTATACTTGATTCAGAATAATCAGGCTTTAAAATCGGGCTCTTCTCTTCCAAGATAAACCGAAAGCGCGCCTCCTTCTACAAATATGGTCTGCCCAGTTATGTACTGAGATTCGTCTGAGGCAAACATTACTGCAGGAGGGACAATATCATCAGGACGGCCCCGTCTTCCCTCTGGTATTCCTTTTGTCATATACTCATCATACTCCGGATCATCTGACGAGGACATAGGTGTTGCAACTGATCCTGGGGCTATGCAGTTTACTGTGATACCGTATGGTGCCATATCCACTGCCATAACTTTAGTGATAATCATTGTGCCAGCTTTGGCTGCGTGATAAGCAATAGATATGGGATGAAAATCCATCACCCCTGCCACTGAACCAATGTTAATAATCCTGCCTGTGCTTTTTTGCTCAATTATGTGTTTACAAAAATTCTGTGATAAAAAGAATAGTCCTTTAAGGCTTATATCAAGCTGTTTGTCCCAGCTATCGGGTGTGACCTCGAGTACTTCCTCTCTTCTTGCATAGGCTGCGTCATTTACTAATATGTCTACTCTGCCGAAAGTATCGATCGCTTCATCAATTAGCGCAGGGTGAGCATCTACATCCCCTACATCAAGGGTGTGGTATATTGCCTCTCCGCCCATTTCCTCGATTTCTTTTTGAACTTCAACGCATTTTCCTTCAGTAAGAGCAGCAATTACAACCTTAGCGCCTTCTTTAACAAATCCAAGTGTAATTGCTTTACCTATTCCAGAGGACCCGCCTGTGATTATTGCTACTTTATCTTTAAGTCTCATTTATACCCTCCAATTTAATAAACTTAACTTCTGCCTGAATTTCTTTTACACTATAAACGGCGGCAGGTTTAAAAACTATATTAATAAGCAAGAATGAAATTGCAATCACTGCTGTACGTTGCAAATGATAAATGAGCATGAAGAGATTAGGTTTGGTAAAGGTTATCCTTCATTAATCAGGTTTTTCAAAGGTGATCCTGCAAAACCTCTTGTAGTTTTTTTCCCGGGATGGTCATATCTGGGGAGAATAAGTTATGGCTTTCCAGGATGTGATGAAAAACAGTTTTTGGCATATTGGATTACAAGAAAGGGATATTCATTTCTAGCAACATCATATCCGATTGACCATCCTGTATATCAAAAAGTCTATCCGAGTTTTACTCTTACTAATTGGGGAGAAATGGTTGCTCAGATTACAGATGAAATTATTTCAGAACATGGACTAAATAATAAGGTGATAAATATACACTGGAGCGCTGCAGGCCAGGTGATAAGGCCATTTAATGTGGCATGCAAAGAAAGAGGAGTAGATATAAAATACTCTTTGGGAATTGAAACAACACCAGCTCTAAATATTCCTTCTGATCGTCAGAAAGGACTTAGAAAAACAAGGAAAAAATTAGTTAGCATCAAATACCCATTATACGATTTGTTTTGGCAAGAAATAACTGAACAGTGCTCCATTAATGATTACGATATAATGACAAAGAATCAGCACAATAAATATTTTCTGGGTGATATACCAGTTGGCATAACTGGGACTAGTCAATTTTATATAAATGAGAAATTTGTAGAAGACCCTGTTAAAGCACAACAAGACAAGGGCTTTTTCTCTTTTGCCCAATATCCATTAGTGGCTGTTATCTCAGGAAATTCCACGCTAGCTCCTTATCATCCCATAGTTGATAAATACACCTGGGGATTTCTAATGGTTAGAAAGATTTATCACGATACTATTGTTAATGCCCAAAGGAGCGGGGTAGCTCTTGGCAAGTCAAAGCTAAAATGTTTATTAAATTTTGTTGATAACATTCCCAATAGGTTAAGTACTAATATTGCCGGAAACCACTTCTTATTTGTAGGAAAGAAAGGGGCAAAGGCAGTTTCTAATGCACTAGAGAAGTTTGAGCTTGAGACGGACAAGATAATGTCTGATATATCTGGTATTCTTAGATGATTATTAAAGGGTATTCTGGACTTATTTATGAAAGTAATTGTTGCTAAACCTAGAGGATTTTGCGCAGGGGTAGATCGAGCCATTGAAATGGTAGAGCGTGCGCTGGAGACCTATGGGCCTCCTATATATGTGCGCCACGCTATTGTGCATAACAAACGTGTTGTAGAGTCTCTGATAGAAAAAGGCGTAAAATTTGTAGAAGAATTAGATGAGATAGAAGACAAAGAGGCTAAGGTAATTTTCAGCGCCCACGGCGTAAGCCCGGCCGTTTGGAATGAGGCGGGTTTCAAAAACCTTGAGGTAGTTGATGCAGTCTGTCCTTTAGTCACTAAGGTTCATAATGAAGTAAAGCACTACGCAGATCGGGATTATACAATAATAATGATCGGTCACCGTAATCATGTAGAGGTAATTGGTACAAGTGGCCATGCACCAGAGAAGGTTATTGTTGTTGAATCCGTACAGGAGGCTCAGAGGCTAGACGTGCCCGATCCTAACAAACTCGCCTATGTTACACAAACAACACTTAGCGTTGATGATACGAGAGACATTTTGCGAGCGCTTAAAGATAGATTCCCTAATATTATAAGTCCATCCAAACTGGATATATGCTACGCCACTCAAAACCGCCAAGATGCGGTAAAAGCTCTTTCCAAAGAAGCTGATTTTATCTTTATAATGGGATCACCTGAGAGTTCTAACTCAAACCGTCTTGTGGAAGTTGCAAAGGCAAGCGGTGTTGAAAAAGCATATCTAATTGAAGGCGCAAAGAGTTTAGATGAACATAAGTTTACTGACGATATGGTAATAGGGCTAAGCTCAGGAGCTTCAACTCCAGAAACTGTAGTGCTTGAAGTAATTGCAAGACTAAAAGAGCTGGGTGCTGACAGCATTGAAGAGTTAGACGGCAAAGAAGAGCATACAAGATTCCCTTTCCCAGATACAATTGAGTTTACTTCGGCTACAACTTCCTAAGTAGTTTCCTAAGGTCCAATAATCTTAGTCAGCTCTCCTGAGAAATCCAGTATTTAAGATATTCGTAATCCCTTCACAACTAACTGGGGTTTTGTGATGAATGGTGATGCAAAATCGGGTTAGCATTAGAAAGATCAACGAAATAACTATATCGAGCTTCAAAATTCTGTAGTTCTCCGTCAACTTTGAAACTCCAATCGTAAAGGCCGCTTAGGGAATATATATGCTCTTGTAGCTGTTGAATGGCTAATGTTTCTTCTTGAAGTGTAACCTTTAGATCTTCACGGCTTCCGAGTTCCTCAAAATATTCCCGCAATTCTTGTGGTGTGTTTCTTATTCTATTAGAAAAGGTTGGAAGCAATATGGCTGTGCTGTCATATAAGTTTAGCAGGTTTTCAACATCAAGATTATTTACAAATTCTATCCATTGATCTAAAAGATTTCGTGCATCTGTCATTGTCATTCGATAAGCCCCCAGGATTAGGTTTGCCTTTTAATTTAAAACTTGAACATAATTTTCTGTGTTTCGAGCCCCAGTACTATAGCTCTTGGAGAAGGAAGTTGTCAAGCCCCAGAATTAGGTCCGCTTTTTGAGTTATAACTTGAGCATCCTTAGGCCATCATCTGACTGGGCAAAGTACACAGCAGCCCTCTCACGAAGCTCAGGATATTTAGTTGTGTAATTTGCTAGTATCTCAATTGCACCTAGCTGATTAAAATCCTCTTTCACTATTGCAACCACGCAGCCTCCATATCCGCCGCCATTTACCGCCGCACCATATACGTCTTGATATGAGCTCGCAAGATCAAACATAGCCCTTGAGTGCTCGCTCTTGGATTCATAGTTATCAAGTGTGCTCATAGACGACTCGTTCATAAGGCTTCCAAGCTCAGCCCAGTTGCCTCTGTCCCATGCTTTTATACCTTGCTCAACGCGCATGACTTCTGAGAAATAATGTGCCGCCCAGGGTTTTAATTCCTCAGGCAGTCTCTTTTTTTGAGCATTATATGTATCAAACGGGATATCTGATAGTATTTTCGGCGACTTAACCCCTCCCATAAGTCCAAGAATTGCTGCAGTCTTCTTACATGCCTCGACTCTTGAATTAAATCCTGAAGAAGTAAGTTCTCTCTCGACTCCAGTGAAAAGGATCAGAATTTTAAACTGTTCATTAGATTTAGGTTTAGAATGTGGTGTCACTTTTTTGGCCACGGTATCAATATATAATAAATTATCTTTCTTCCCATTTATGATTGAGGCTTGATCTAGTATTCCGTTTTGAAGTTTTAGATATTCATTTTCTATGCTCGAGTCCATATCTATCAGCTGCTCGTGCAGGAGCTGAATACCATTCACACTGCATAGCGCCTTTATATAGCCAAGCGCTGCAGAAGCAGATGAGCTTAGTCCGCTTTGTGGGAGTGAGCCGGAGATGACGCCAGTAAATCCGAGCTTGAGGTGAAATCTGTCTTGCAGCACTTTAGCTGCGCCCCTAGCGTATCTGCCCCAGTCGGAAAGCGACGCAGTTTTAATGTTATCCAGACTAAATTCCACCATTCCAGGGTAGTTCATGCTGTATAGGCGTATCTTCCTCTCGTGATTTGGGATAAATGCCAGCACTGATCCGGCGTCAATTGTCATTCCAAGCACTGCTCCTCCTTGATGATCTAGGTGAGCACCAAGCGGCGAGATACGATAAGGTGAGAAGACCAGTTTTAATTCGCTGTGTTTAAACTTCTCTCTTTTCTCAAAATACTGGACAACATCTGAAATTCTGTCGGTTAAAGGAGGAAATTTCATTTTGTACTTACCCTATCAATTTGCTAAAGTGGAGAAATGGCGGATCTCATTTTGTAGGTTATATAGATTAAAATATATGCCTTTTTGGGCCAGTAAAGTAGCATGGGTTCCTGTCTCTGAAATCTCACCCTTATGGATAACCAATATTTTATCTGCGTCCCGTACGTTAGAGAGTCTATGTGCAATAATAAGTGTAGTCGTTGCGCCGCCGTTACGTTTTATCGTGTCTTGAATGTGTTTTTCCATATTGGCATCTATATTTGATGTTGCTTCATCTAAGATCATAAATTTTGCTTTTTTAGTAAGAGCCTGAGTAATGGAAACTATCTGCTTTTCGCCTGAGGATATTGAGCCTCTATCGCTTTGCGAAAGACGACCCATATTTCTTAATGACGGCATGTTGCCGCCAGAGTCATGCTCCGCTTCAGATATGTTCTTACCAAACAAAAAGAGGTCTTGAAAAACTGCTGATATATTGTCTCTTATAAAATCCGGGGTGTATTGTCTGATATCAACCCCGTCTAATAAAACTTGCCCGCGCTGTGCTTCATAGAAGCGTAGAATCAAATTTACTACAGTTGTTTTCCCCGAGCCCGTAAGTCCCACAAGTGCTGTGGTCTCACCGGGATTCAATTTAAAAGACACATCCTTAAGTACCCATTTTTTATCATCGTAAGAGAACCATACATTTTTAAATTCAAGCTCACCTCTAATTTG
Organism: Thermodesulfobacteriota bacterium; assembly: GCA_039028315.1. NCBI lineage: Bacteria > Pseudomonadati > Thermodesulfobacteriota > Thermodesulfobacteriota bacterium. Next base: position 8,299 of record JBCCIH010000007.1, read on the forward strand.
CCCTTTGTCTATACCACTATTTTCTTCAGGCAGCGCATGGGCAAGATCATAAAGATTCTCACTGGCTGCAGCGGCAGATTGAAAAATATTATATTTCTCAGCCAGCTCCATTATCGGTCTAAATAAGAGCCTAACGTAATATAAATATGCTATTAATGCTCCTAGGGTTAGATCAAGGCTAAGTACATTTAAGCCTCCATACCAAAGGATGAACGCAACAGTGAAGACGCTCGTAAATTCGATAAATGGCCTAAATGTAGCATAGACCCAGAGCTGATCCATGTTTGCTTTGAAGTTCTCGCTGTTTACACCCTTAAATTTATCAAAGTTCTCAATCTCTTTATTGTAGAGTTTAATGAGCATGATTCCTCTTACGCTCTCTTGAACAAATGCGTTTAACTTAGATATGGACCTTCTTACATCTCGGTATACGGTTTTTAGCTTCATTCTAAATAGGCTTGCGAAAATAAGCATCAGCATGGTCAAAATAAATACATACACCGTAAGTTTTCGGTTCATAAAAAACATCACAACAAACACACCTATTACTACTAAAATGTCTTTAAAAAACTGAACCATGACAGATGTATACATCTCATTTATCGCATTAACATCATTTGTCACCCTGGTGGTCAATCTGCCCACCGGGTTGTTGTCAAAGAAGGATTGAGGAAGCGTCATGATATGAGAGAATACGTTTACCCTCATTCTGTGCATTATCTTATGCCCTGAGTAATTGAGCAGATAAGTGAATAGCGAGCTGAAAATAAAAATTCCAAAAAGGCATAGAAATAAGAGCCCTGCAAATCTAACTACATGCTGTATTTCATCACTTCTTAAGACCAAAAGCTCAGAGCGTGATAGCTCACTTAATGAGGTATAGCTTATGTAGTCGTAATCGCCGACCCTCTCAAAAATACTCTTGTTCTGAGAAACTATTACTTCTAATTTCTCGGCATTTGAGGTGGTAAGATCATTTTGGTTAATCGCTAGATATCTCTCATCCGAGACCAGACCAAGTTTTTCAAGATTGTGTCTGTCCTCGTTGTCAATTTCAGACATGTCGATTAAATACGATCCATCTTTTAAGGGCAGAACCAGTAAGGGATGGCTGTCTTTAATATCCAAGATTAATTTTCTCTCAGCATTGTTCTCAGGGAGCTCAGCTACTCGCCAAGAGGGGTAGATGTATTTGTCCACCGCAAGCTTAGCAATGTAAGGCACAGTTAGCTCTAAGGCGGCTGTACACAGCATAAACATAAGCGCCAAGAACATGTATTTTCTGTAAGGGCCAGTGTAGCTATAGAGCCATCTTATGATCTTAAGATCATAAGTCTTTTTGCCTTTTTTGGCCTCTTCATTATCCATTAATGCCAATTTGCAGTTTCTCCCAGGAAATCTGATCTAAAGTGTAAGAAATAAGTATAATCTTTAGAGAAAATTGTATAGGTTTTTTGTATTGGATAATATTAAGTTTATTTACAAGCTGGAAAAAATCAAAAAACTAAACTTACGAGATTAGCTAAGGAGATGTAAATGATTAAGCACATAGTTATGTGGAGACTAAAAGAAAATGCTGCTGGAGCAACAAAAGAAGAAAACGCTCTTAAATTAAAAGAGAGACTCGAAGCCCTTGTAGATGTTATAGATACACTTCATGTAGCAGAGGTAGGGATTAACTTTAACCCCTCAGATGCGGCATTTGATGTAATGCTGTACTCTGAGTTTGATGACAAAGAAGGGCTCGATGCATATCAAAATCACCCGGAGCATTTAAAAATTGTGGATTTCGTTGGGGAGATTAGAACAGATAGAGCAGTAGTTGACTACGAAATCTAGCTTACGCTTTATGAACCTCGCCGCCTCTACCTCGGCCGTATTTTGGTCTTGAGGTTGAAAACGGTCTTAGATCAAGCTCCGAGCGCTCGCCATTTTCAAACATAAATCCGCCTAAAGAACCAATCATGGCTGCATTATCTGTGCAGTATTTAGGTGAAGGTATATAAACGTTGATACCTTCTTTCTCTAATTCTGCTTTTGAGAGTTCTCTTAGTCTCGAATTGCATGCAACCCCGCCTGCGATTACTACGGAGTCAACTTCATTTTGCTGAGCAGCTAAAAGAGTTTTACTTACCAGTGCTTCGACAATTGCCTCTTGGTAGCTGGCACATATGTCTTGGAGTTCTTCTTGGCTGGGGTCCGGATGTTTTCTTAGGTAGTACACAACAGAGGTTTTAACTCCACTAAAACTAAAGTCCAGTGTGGGCGACTTCATAAAGGGCCTTGGGAAATCTATAGCGCTGCGGTTTCCCCTCTGTGACAGCTTATCAATCTCGATCCCGCCAGGATATGGCAATCCTAAAATCTTTGCTGCCTTATCAAAAGCCTCTCCTGCCGCATCGTCTCTTGTTTTTCCAAGCATCTCAAACTCAGTGTAACTCTTAACTATGTATAAGTTTGTGTGTCCTCCTGAAACAACAAGCCCTACAAACGGAAAAGAGACCTCATTCTCTAAATGAATTGCCGACATATGAGCCTCAAGGTGATTTACTCCAATAAGTGGTACTCCGAGTGAAAATGCCACTGCTTTTGCGGTTGAAAGCCCAACCATTAATGCGCCAATTAGTCCGGGGCCGTTAGTGACTGCAACGCCGTCAATGTCATCTTTGCTAACCCTCGCTTGCTTAAATGCTTTATCTATGACCGGCATTATAAGCTCAACATGCATCCTAGAGGCTATCTCAGGCACAACCCCGCCGTATTCCTTATGAATATCCATCTGAGATGCGACAACGTTAGAGATAACTTTCTTGCCGTCCTCTATAATAGCCGCAGATGTTTCATCACATGATGACTCAATTGCCAATAATTTTGTAGACATAACGAAATATTTTACTAGACTCCGAGACATTCACAAATTACTCTAGTTAAAGATACAATTGCGCTTTTGTTCCAATACTTTTATACTATGTGTAGATTATCTGCAGAACTGGGGTTGCAGGCCAAAATTTAAGGAGTTTATCTTATGGGAACAAAGCCAAAAGTTGAGAGGATTCCTGACAAGAGCGTAATCACCAGGGACCCTTTCCCAAAATCTAAAAAAATATATGTAGATGGAAAACTGCACGATATAAAAGTTCCCATGAGGGAAATTGAATTAGATGATTCAAACCCTGAGTTTGCCAGTGATGGTAAGAGCGCAAAGAACCTCTCTGTGACGGTTTATGACACTAGTGGTCCATACACTGATCATGATATAGATATAGACGTAAACCTTGGATTACAGCCCATTAGGATGAACTGGATTAAAGATAGGGGAGATGTTTGTGAACTTGGGAATTTTTCCTCAGAATTTGCCAAGAAAAGTGAAGCAGACTCTAAAATAAAAGGAATCAGATTTAAACATATAAGAAAACCGCTTAGAGCAACGCCAGGATTAAATGTAACCCAGATGCACTATGCAAGAAGGGGCGAGATCACCCCAGAGATGGAGTATATAGCAATCAGGGAAAACCAGAGGATTGACGAGCTTCGTGAGCAGCTTGGTCAGCTATCAAAATATCATAAAGGTGAGAGCTTCGGAGCCAATATTCCTCAAACCCAAATAACTCCTGAATTTGTTAGAAAAGAGGTTGCCGAAGGAAGGGCAATAATACCAAGTAATATTAACCATCCAGAAAGTGAGCCCATGATTATTGGGAGAAACTTTCTTGTAAAAATAAACGCAAATATCGGAAACTCAGCTGTCACATCAAGCATTGAAGAAGAGGTAGAAAAAGCTGTTTGGGCCTGCAGGTGGGGCGCCGATACTATTATGGATTTATCTACAGGAAAAAACATTCATGAAACTAGAGAATGGATCATTAGAAACTCTCCTGTGCCTATAGGGACAGTTCCTATCTATCAAGCGCTTGAGAAAGTTGACGGAAGCCCAGAGGATCTTACCTGGGAAGTTTTCAGAGACACACTTATAGAGCAGGCTGAGCAGGGCGTTGATTATTTCACAATACACGCCGGCGTTTTGCTTAGATATATACCACTCACAATTAACAGGGTCACCGGAATAGTTTCAAGGGGTGGCTCGATTATGGCCAAGTGGTGTTTAGCCCACCATAAAGAGAGCTTTTTATACACCAACTTTGAAGAGATGTGCGAGATAATGAAAGAGTATGACGTTGCATTTTCTCTGGGAGATGGTCTTAGACCAGGCTCAATTGCAGATGCAAATGACGAGGCACAGTTTGCCGAGCTAAAGACAATCGGAGAGCTTACGAACATAGCCTGGAAGCACGACGTTCAGGTTATGATTGAAGGCCCAGGGCATGTTCCTATGCACATGATAAAAGAGAACATGGACAAGCAGCTTGAGTATTGCCAAGAGGCGCCTTTCTACACTCTTGGCCCGCTTACAACAGACATTGCTCCTGGTTACGACCACATTACTTCAGGTATCGGAGCTGCCATGATTGGATGGTACGGAACTGCGATGCTTTGCTATGTTACACCTAAAGAGCATTTGGGGCTGCCTAATAAAACTGATGTAAAAGAAGGTGTTATTACTTATAAAATTGCAGCGCATGCGGCTGACCTTGCGAAGGGACACCCTGCCGCACAGGTAAGAGATAACGCTCTTAGCAAAGCAAGGTTTGAGTTTAGATGGAACGATCAGTTTAACCTCTCACTTGATCCTGATACAGCAAAAGAGTTCCACGATGAAACCCTTCCTGCAGAAGGTGCCAAGGTTGCTCATTTCTGCTCAATGTGCGGGCCTAAGTTCTGCTCAATGAAAATAACTCAGGACGTTAGAGACTATGCTGAAAAACATGGCCTCACAGATACAGCCGCACTCGATCAAGGGATGGAAAACAAGTCAAAAGAGTTTGCCGATGCAGGCGGTAAGATTTATGTAGAAGTAGAGAAGGCTCAATAGGTCAAAAAAATTATTAATTGCTTTTCCCATCTACTAAGAGATAAATTCCCAAGGAGATAATTATGAGCGAGAAAACATTTACTGCATACGTAGTTGATCAGGTAGATAAAAAAGTTTTTGAAAGAAATATAAAACAAAGAACTATTGATGATCTTCCCCAGGGCGATGTTGTTGTAAGGGTTCACTACTCATCTCTTAATTATAAAGATGCCCTATCTGCAACAGGCAATCCTGGAGTTAGTAGAAATTTCCCACATTCCCCCGGAGTAGATGCATCAGGCGTGGTTGAAGAAAGCTCAGATCCAAGGTTCTCAGCAGGCCAGCAAGTCATAGTCCATGGTTATGATCTTGGCTGCAATACATCCGGCGGTTTTAGTGAATACATTAGAGTCCCTGGAGATTGGGTAGTGAAACTTCCCGAAAATTTATCTCTAAGAGAGAGCATGATATATGGCACAGCTGGCTATACTGCTGCATATTCAGTATTGAAGCTTGTGGATTATGGTGTAGCTTCGGACAGCGGAGAAGTGCTTGTCACAGGAGCCACAGGCGGAGTAGGAAGCGTTGCAGTCGCAATGCTGGCAAAGTGCGGATACAAGGTAGTTGCATCAACCGGTAAGACAGATGAAGCAGAGTTTTTAACTAACATTGGCGCTAAAGAAATTATCAGCAGAGATGAGTCTGTAGATGATTCAGGCAGGCCACTTTTAAAAGGCAGGTGGGCTGGGGTAGTAGATACTGTTGGAGGAGAGATATTGGCAACAGCTATAAAATCCACTAACCCTCACGGAGTTGTTACCTGCTGTGGAAATGTAGCTTCGGCGGAACTACCCATAAATGTCTATCCTTTTATTCTAAGGGGCGTTGCACTAGTAGGAATAGATTCACAGGATTCTACAATGGAGCTAAGAGAGCGAATATGGCACAAAATGGCAAATGATTGGAAAATAGATAGCCTTGAAGATCTTACCAAGGAGATAACAATGGCCGAGCTTGATGAGAATATTGATCTTATTCTCAAAGGCGGGCAAAAAGGCCGAGTACTTGTAAATTTGACATGACGACAAATTTGCCCAACAATTAAGCACCATGTGCTTAATATGTAAGCAGCTTAAGTTGCATTAGTTATTATCGAATATGTAATTATGTGTAAATATATGCGTAAAAATTAAACATCTTATGGATTAGAACCCCCCTCAATCATTCATTTTCTTAATAAATTCTTAATAATAATCCCTCTTGAACATATAAAAATTTATTGATATGGCATCAGTATTGCAATTGATATGTCGTTACACACAAAGAGGAGGTATGGATGTATGTTTAAATTAGCCCTTAAAGGGATTTTTCTATCCTTTTTATCCGTTTTTCTATTTTTTCCTGAACTAGCATTTGCACAAGATGTATTAGACACTGGAGATACCACATGGATTATGATTTCAAGTGCTCTAGTTCTATTTATGATGATCCCAGGACTGGCTCTTTTTTATGGCGGTCTTGTAGGTAAAAAGAATGTCTTGTCAGTATTGATGCAGTGTTTTGTAATAACTGCAATTGTTACTGTGATCTGGACAATAGTTGGCTATAGCCTGGCGTTTGATACGGTAGGCATGGTTGCCAACGAATGGAATATTCACGCATTTGTAGGCGGGTTAAATAAATCTTTCTTAAGCGGTATTACTCCTGATACTCTTTCAGGAAGTATCCCTGAGCTAGTATTTTTTGTCTTCCAGCTTACGTTCGCCGTTATCACACCAGGACTTTTCATAGGCGCTTTTGCCGAGAGAATGAAATTCTCAGCAGTAGTTGTGTTTGTGATACTTTGGGTACTTGTGGTTTATTTCCCAATTGCTCATATGGTATGGGGTGGAGAAGGATCTTTCCTTGGCGACATGGGCGTTTTAGATTTTGCAGGTGGAATAGTAGTCCACATTACAGCTGGTGTTGCGGCCTTGATCGCGGCGATGCTGGTAGGTGTAAGAAAAGGTTACCCACTTCCTACGCCGCCTCACAACATGACAATGACGCTTACCGGAACTGCAATGCTGTGGGTTGGATGGTTTGGCTTTAACGGCGGTAGCGCCCTTGCAGCAGACGGCACTGCGGCTATGGCCATTGTGGTAACTCAAATATCACCATCAGTAGCGGCGCTAACCTGGATTGTGATAGAGTGGTTTAAAAACGGAAAACCAAGTGCTCTAGGATTTGCTACAGGAGCAATTGCAGGGCTTGCAGCAATTACTCCAGCTTCAGGTACAGTGGGCCCAATGGGAGCAATTGCAATCGGTTTTGCCTCTGCAGTATTGGCATATGTAGCGGCTACATGGCTTAAGTACCAGTTTAAATATGACGATGCTCTTGATGTCGTAGGTGTTCACGGAGTAGGAGGATTAGTTGGAATCATCATGCTTTCCTTCTTCGCTTCAACAGCGCTTGGGGGTACAATTGTAGACCTAGATATGGCGAGCCAGCTTAAAGTTCAAGCATTTGGCGCTTTATTCGCAATTGTCTATACCGGAGTTCTTTCATTTGTTATTTTGAAATTGATTGACGGTATTATAGGTCTTAGGGTAACGGATGAACAAGAGGTTCAGGGTCTTGATTACTCAGATCACGGTGAGTCCGGATACGATATATAAGCAATTAAGAAAACCATGTACTAATGGCCGGGAGGCAAGGTTTGCCTTCCGGTCTTAGTTCTTTAATATTCCCATTAGTTATTAATTTGATCTTGATAATTGTAATTTTGAATTTATGATTGGTTATTATGATCAGGATTACTCCAGAAGTATCAATTGGCGAGGATGAGATAGAGCTTGAATTTATACGCTCCCAAGGTCCTGGCGGGCAAAATGTAAATAAGGTCTCTACTGCTGTTCAGCTTAAGTTTAATATTGCAGGCTCAAAAAACCTCACTCCTAAAGTCCAGCAAAGATTAATTGCCCTTTCCGGCAGAAAAGTCACCAAGGATAAGGTATTAATAATCGAGGCCTCATCCTACAGATCACAGGAGAAAAACCGCACTGATGCGATCTCCCGTCTTAAAGAACTAATTCTACAATCTCTTAAAGAACCCAAAAAAAGGCGTAAAACAAAACCAACTTTTGAATCAAAACGAAGGCGTCTTGAATCTAAAAAAAAGAAAGGGCTAATCAAAAAGATGCGCCGAAGCGTATCAGCTTCGGATGAGTAAAACGTGATTTGATTAGACAGTCTATGCTGGTAACATAAGAGACAACAATATGACAAGCAAGCAAGTAAACTCTAAAACATGCAGCTGCGGTTACGAACGTGACAACGTCTGGGTTGTTCCTAAGCCCAGCTACTCTTTTTGGGGTTGGATACTTGTCGGCACTGGAATAAGCCATCCTCCTACTGAAGTCAAGTTTGCTTGTGATAAGTGCGGCGAAGTATTTGAGCGCATTACAGATCCTGTACTTTTAAGAACCCACTCCTATAAATAAATTAAAATTGAGTCCACTATTTTCCCCTAATCGTATATAATAGTTTCAAATTCTTAGCCGAGGGAATTTCTATCTTATCAATGAAGTCTGTGCTAACTAATCTAACTATATTAATCCTATTATCCCTAGCTATCTCTTCGTGTAATACGAAGTGCATTTCTGTGACAGACCAGGAGCTGGCAAAAATAGGCGAGCTTATTTTTATTAACGAAGGCGGGGGTAAAATTGACAATCTTACCACCTGGAACGAAGGTGAGGAGTTTGCTTCTTTAGGTATCGGGCATTTCATTTGGTATCCCAAAGACAAAGAGTATAGGTTCTATGAAATCTTTCCCGTAGTGTATGAGTTCATAGTTTCAAAAGGTATTCAGCCGCCCCTATGGATGAGCGAGATGAAGCCTTTTGATCTCCCGTGGGATTCAAGAGAGCAGTTTTATTTTGAGTTCAACACTCCTAAGATGATTTCATTAAGGGAGTTTTTAGTTGGGTCAATTTCCCAGCAGACCCTTTTTATGGCCATGCGTCTTGAAAACAGTCTTCCCAAAATACTTGAGGCAGCTCCGCCTAAGGATCGTGAAAATATTAAGCGCCAGTTCTACCGTGTTGCCAACTCTCCAATGGGTATGTACGTCCTGATCGACTACGTTAATTTCAAGGGTGAAGGCACACTTAAATCAGAGCGCTACAAAGGTCAGGGCTGGGGACTACTACAAATTCTACAAGGCATGAAAGGCACTCAAGAAGGTCTGCCGGCACTTGAAGAATTTGCTCAAGGTGCACAGAGGGTGCTGCTTAGACGAGTAGCCAACTCACCCCCTGAGAGAGGTGAGAAGAGATGGATCCCAGGCTGGAAGAACAGGATCAAAACATATACTTCTCAAGATATCTCATCTTACTACCAGACTGGATCAAATAAGGCGCAAACTCAAAGCTCAGAGCTGACTAAAGTTTTTGAAGACATATACAGAAACTTGGTATGTGGCCAGAGTTAAACTAATATAATACGAGATGGAATATTCTCTTGTTACATATGCGCTTAGCCTTTTGGCCGCAGGTATATTCTCTGGATTTATCGCAGGTCTTTTCGGAGTTGGCGGAGGAATAGTTCGTATCCCGATTTTTTTGTTTCTATTTCCGCTTTTTGGTATAAATCCCGATGTCCTGATGCACGTTGCCGCCGGAACTTCTCTAGCACTTGCCATTCCTTCATCGCTTATGTCGTCAATAGCTCAATATAGGGCAGGGAAACTTGATTTGAATTTTTTAAAAAGCTGGATCCCTCCTCTTGTAGTCGGCGTTATATTAGGTCTGTTTATAATGCGCTATGTTTCAAGCCGGTTTTTAGAACAGATATTCGCATTTATAGTACTCGCAGTCTCAATTCAGATGTTTTTTACAACTAGTGATTTTAAAATCACAAAAGAACTGCCAGGTGTTGCAGTAAGAGCACTCTCCTCATTTTCAATCGGCACTCTGGCCACTCTTGCGGGTCTTACTGGCGGGAGTTTTACCACACCAGTGCTCACGTCGTATGGATACTCAATTCATAGAGCAATTGCAGTCGGATCTGCAGGCAGTGTATTTATTAGCATAATTGGCACGGCGGGCTCAGTAATAAATGGTATCGGTGTTAAGGATCGACCACCATTTTCTCTAGGATATATAGATTTAACAGCGGTGCTGGTTATGATAATTCCAATCATAATACTTGCTCCTCTTGGGGTTAAGCTGGCAAATAATTTGAGCAAGGCAAGACTAAGAAAGATATTTGCCATATTCTTATTTATAGTTGCCTTAGATATGCTAAGGAGCCTTTATTGGTTTAACACATGATATGATGAGAACACTTGCGCTTGACGTCGGTACAAAAACTATTGGAGTTGCTGTGAGTGATGAGCTTGGGATCACTGCAAACGGAGTAACAACAATACAAAGAAAAAGTCTTAAAGATGACCTAGACGAGCTCAAGTCTATAATTGATGAATACAGACCTCAAGAAATAGTGGTCGGCGTGCCGTATCTTGAGGACGGAAGTGTTAACGAAAGAGGGGATCAGATACTAAAGTTTTCAGAAAAGATTAAGTCCGCTTTCTCAATTCCAGTACTATATTGGGATGAGAGCTACTCAACAGTTAATGCAGAGAAAAAACTTTTAGAGGCCGATATGAGCAGAAAGAAAAGGAAGAAAGTTATAGATAAAATGGCAGCTGTATTTATACTCCAGGAGTATCTGGAGTCAAAAAGATATTAATCCGCGGAGATATTCCTATGCCGATAGCCACTGTAAATGGAGTAAATATAAATTACGAAATACATGGAGATGGTAATGCCGTTGTTCTGATTGGTGGGCTTGGTAGCCAGCTTCAGAGCTGGGCCACTCAGGTTCCGATCTACTCTCAATATTTCAAAGTTATAGTATTCGACAATAGGGGATCAGGTAAGTCAGATAAACCAGAGCCCGGTTATTCGACCCAGGATATGGCTGATGATACTGCTGAGCTCATGTCAGAGCTTGGAATTGATTCAGCTCACATTGTGGGAAAGTCCATGGGCGGCATGATTGGGCAGTGGCTGGCAATAAATCATCCTCAGAAAGTACAAAAACTAGTTATGGGCTGCTCATCAGCATCTAGAGATGAGGTTGGCAATGAAATACTTAAAATGGGCCGCGAGATAGCAACAAAAATAGGCCCTAAAGCAGTATGGCTGATGGCACTTTATCTTGGCTATACGAGGGAATATATTGAAGAGAATATTGGCAGTATAAAACAGGTTATGTCCTCAGTGCCGGAGGATCCACAGGCCTTGCAAGGCTATATCGGTCAGAGTTACGCATGTGAGGGCCATAATACTGTGTCGAAGCTGCCGCAAATCAGTGCAAAAACTCTCGTTATGTTAGGTGAAAACGACTTGATAGCGTCGCCTCGGAGGTCAAAACAGTTATCAGAACTTATCCCAAACTCCGAGCTTAAAATATTTCCCGCAGTTGGCCATGGTTTTTGGAGAGAGTGTCAGCATGAAGTTGACGATCTCGTCTTGGATTTCCTTCAAAACGACTGACTAATTTAAATTCCTTTTATCCATTATCTCACTTCTTTTCTGAGATGTAATAGAAATCATTTCCAGCCTGGAGTTTAAGTCATTAATTATTAATTTTGCCCTTTTTTGTACGTTTACTTCTTCTAAAAGTAGCTGTTTATCAAAGACATTAGGGAAAATAAGACTGCCCAATGCATCTGTTAGATTGTCTAAAGGGAGTTTTGTGTTCACAGTTATTTTATGGGATTTTTGTTTATCGCTAAGATACAGATTCCACTTTTGAACAAGTTGTTCAATATGAGTTCTTAGCTCCTCGTCTTGTGAATTGTGTACATTCTCCATGATTTCGACCCTGGCAAGTCTATAAGGCAGCTCTTTTACTATTTCAACTATTTTGACACGCTTAAGTCCATAAAGAACTATATTGATTTTGCCGTCGGAAAATGTTTCAGAACTAACTATTCTTCCCATCCCTATAACTTCATATACATCTGGATTCCCATAGTAATCAGTTTCCCATCCGGGCTTTAAAAGTGCCATACCTATTATCTTTTCGCTTTCTAAAGAGGTATTCACCATATCTCTATAACGCTGCTCAAAGATGTGTAGCGGCAATAGTGTATTTGGGAAAAACACCACTGAAGAAAGGGGAAATAATGGCACTAATCCGGAGAAATTATCTAAGTTTGCCACATCTTTTAAATCTAATTCGGGAAATTCCATAATAATTATCCTAGTCGAGTTAATTTGCAATTAGTATAGCATACGGATTAGATATTGAATTTCATCTCTGATTAGAATTTGAATCCTTTTAGGACACTTTATTCTCTAAGAGAGTAGATAACTTAATCTCATAAGGAGGTTAAAAAAATGAGTAACACAGTTACATTAAGTGATCAGAATTTTGAACAGGAAGTTCTAAAATCAGAATTGCCAGTACTTGTGGACTTTTGGGCAGAATGGTGCGGGCCATGTAGAGCGCTTGCTCCGGTTATAGAAGAAATTGCCCAGGAGTATGAAGGCAAGCTCAAAGTGGGCAAGATCAACGTTGATGAAAACCCCGGTGCACCATCGGCCTATGAGATAAGAAGTATCCCTACGCTCATAGTATTTAAAGACGGCTCAGTTGTTGAAAGAGTAGTAGGAGCTCTACCTAAAAATCAGATAACTGATTTGGTCGATACAGTTGCTGAGCTTAAGAAAGCCGGATAATAATATTTCGTAAATTCCAAGGGAAATCCTAATTTCTCAAAATAGCAGATTGAGTATTTTGGATTTCCCTTGCTACAATATATCCAATCTATTATTAATTCATTTACATAATTGAACCCAATTATCCCTTCGGTTAATATTTTCAGATGGCTAAAAAAAGGATTACGAAGGTATATACTAAAACTGGAGATAGAGGCCTTACTTCTTTAGTCGGCGGAGAAAGGGTAAGTAAGGGCTCACTCAGGGTAGATTCATATGGTGATGTTGATGAATTAAACGCTGTTCTTGGTATAGTGCGCACTCTAGGGGTAGATGAAGAAATAAACAGTCTTATTATCAAAATCCAAAACGATCTTTTTATTATGGGCGCTGATTTGGCAAGCCCTGCAGACATAGAGGTACCCAGGGTTAGTGCCGAGAGCATAACCTTTCTTGAAAATGAGATAGACAGATATTTGGAGGAACTAGAGCCTCTAAAAGAGTTTATTCTTCCAAGTGGGGGAAAGGGCGGCTCATATCTTCATTTTGCCAGAACAGTCTCAAGAAGAGCTGAGAGAAAAGTTGTAAAACTAATGGAAGACCAAGACATTGGTGAAAACCCTCTAATTTATCTAAACCGTCTTTCTGATTTACTTTTTGTGTTGGCTAGAGTCCAAAATCAAAGGGACGATTTTACAGAAACTTTCGTAGAATTTAAAAAATAAGAGAGCGAAAATAAAATAGATACAGATATTACAAACCCTAGAATAGATTCATATTTAGATTCACTATTAACAAACCACGATGAGCTTCTTAACGAGATGGAGGAGCTCGCCGAGAGGGAAAAAATACCTATTATCGGCCGTCAGGTCGGAAGCTTTTTATATCAGCTTGCTGTTATGAATAAGGCAAAAAGGATATTTGAGCTTGGAAGTGCTTTTGGTTATTCAGCCTACTGGTTCGCCAAGGCTGTGGGTAGACAGGGTGAAGTGAATTTTACCGATCTATCTAAAGACAATATAGCTCTTGCTAAAAAGTTCATCTCAAAAACTGGCTATCAGGATATAATAAAGATTCATCAAGCTGACGCCCTTTCGATATTAGATGGGGCATCTGGAGAATTTGATATTATATTTAACGATATAGAAAAAGAGGATTATCCCGATGTAATAGAGCCAGTATACAATAGGTTAAAAAAAGGGGGCTTGTTTATTACGGATAATGTTTTATGGCATGGTAGAGTTATTTCTGATGATAATTCTGCAGCCACAAATGGGGTTAGGAAATTTACTGAGTTAATATTGTCTCACAAAGGATTTTATACTACTATAATTCCCCTAAGAGATGGACTATCGGTAAGCTTAAAATTATAATAAAACGATAAAAATTATGACAAAACCCGACAATCTTGCAATTGATACTTCCGGTTCCAGTAAAGATATAAAGCTCAGATTGGAACGTTTGGAAAATGAGCTAAGAAAGCAGCACAACAATAAGTCCAAAAGAGACAGGGCTTTATCTGGAAGTATGCTTGCCAAAAAAAGATCTGAGATAATTGATAAGCTTATAAAACAGGCAATTGTACAGCAGGGCTATACGGATCTTAAAAACGTTTCAGTTCTTGCCATAGGCGGCTATGGGCGAAATGAGCTTTGTCCATATTCAGACATAGATTTGATGTTTCTATACAAGCCGCGCAATAAGGCTTATGCGAAAGAGGTAACCGAAAAACTCTTATATCTGCTATGGGATCTTAACCTAGATATAGGTCATTCTGTAAGAACAATAGATGAGTGTATGGAGCTTTGCGTAGATGAGGATGAAGACACTTCAATTTTAACTTCTGTTCTGGACGGAAGGCTTATTTTCGGTGATAAAGACCTTTATGAAGATTTTGACAAAAAACTTTTCCACGAACTTCTTCCTTCTTATTCATCTAAATACATACAAAAGAAAATGGAGGAAAATGAGCAAAGGTTAGATAAATTCGGTAGATCAATATATTTAATTGAACCAAATGTTAAAGAGGGTGAGGGAGGGTTAAGAGACATAAACTATGCCCTTTGGATTGCTCAGGCTAAATATAAAGTAAAGAGTTTTCAGGAGCTATTGCCAAAAGGAATACTCCTTGAAAAGGAGCTTAAAACTTTTGAAAAAGG
>JBCCIH010000008.1 GCA_039028315.1 Thermodesulfobacteriota bacterium
GTTTGTAAATGACTGTGATGGTAATCCAGATAGTCCTGGTAAAAGGTATGTTGCGTATCTAGATGAAAATAACAATGGTATGAGAGACCAAGGTATAGACACACCTGCAGGATTTATTGACATATGCGACGGTGCTCAAGGCCCACAGGGTGTTCAAGGCGTTCAGGGACCGCAAGGCCCGGCAGGAAATGATGGCTCAGACGGAGCAACAGGACCCCAAGGACCACAAGGCCCGGCAGGAAATGATGGCTCTGATGGTGCAACAGGACCCCAAGGACCACAGGGCCCGGCAGGAGATGACGGCGCTGATGGAGCAACAGGACCAGAAGGACCACAAGGCCCGGCGGGAGATGACGGTTCTGATGGATTACAGGGAATTCAAGGGCCGGCAGGTAATGATGGAGCTGATGGTGTTTCAGGGTATGAGAGGGTATTTAACGATGTAATAATATCAACTTTTCTGGGAACTTCTTCTATGTTTTTTAGCGATATAGTAGATGGTAGTGTAATGTGTCCCGACACAAAAGTCGTTTTGGGCGGAGGATGTGAAGTTTTAAATATTGATGTTGTCGCGGACGGTATTCCTAAAACTTTATCTATGCAAGCTTCATATCCCACAGATGATCAGACTTGGTATTGTCAGGCCAGAAATCAGATTCTCTCATCTGCCACAGGCGCACGAGTAAACATTATTCTGGCTACGCCTGCGGGATCACCAGGTAATGAATCCAGACTTCGCATTTGGGCTATATGTGCTGATGTGAATTGATCTTATCATTTGGCTTGAAAATGAAAGTAGATGGAGTTTTAATTTTATATTCTACGATTTATAAAGGTACTAAAAGAACAGTGTAACTACTAAATACATTGTTATGAGAAGCCCAAAATAAGCTAAAGGGAATACCCATCTACAGACTTCGTCTACACGGTCTCCAGCTTCTCTTTTCCCTTTCTTATCAAGAGTGCCCACTATAAGGTTAATCACAACCGTGGCGCACATAGTTATGTAGCTTATGTTTAAGAATCCATGAACTAGAGTGAAATATGAGATTTTGGGCAAATGATCACTAGTAACGAGCAGATAGGCAAAACCAGTTAGAATTCCAATAAAAGATACATTGAGTCTATCTCCAAGTGATGATTTATCCATCCAGAAGACGGTGAAAGAAAGTATCACAATTACAATCATTGGAACAATAACAAGCCGGACTATGTAAGAAGGCTTTCGCTTTACTCCCACACTTACAACAAAGGCTGATGAGACTCCTAAAGCTCCAGAATAGTAGGAGTAAAAATCACTCGCAGTTTGAGTGATATTAGTTACGGACCATTGTGGGGTTGGAAAAAGGGTCTTTATTGGTTCGGTATAGTCGAATACTGATTTTAATAGGACCTCATTCTTATCAAATCCTACAAGCTCAAAAATAGCATCCAAACGCTGTTTATCAAAAGGAAATTTTTGCAAATCAAGCCTAACTTCGGCTGTGGCATTAATAGTTTGGATTAATGTAGACATTCCGTCAGGCAAAACGCGCAAAGTAATTCCATTTATTTCATATAAACCAGCTTCATTTACAAGAAACACCTGCGGATACCACCTGGTAGCAACCTCAGCGAATTGAAAGTTGCCCTGGAATATTTTTTCATTCACACCAGTGATTTTAGGATCGAAGGCTTGGCGAGGGTCCCGCCATGTAAGTGTTAGAACCCCTGAGAACTCAAACGTATCAACTTCATCATGAATCTCATTTATATCATGAAGCTCAAAATAGGCTACAACAACCACTGGGCCATCTTGTTCTGGAGGTCCGAGTAAAAATTTCTCATTTGATTCGGCATTGGCGGAGTTTATATCTTGCAATGAATGTTTATCGCTCAGAGCCTGATATGTAGTAAATAGAAAAGTGAAAAATACAAATAAAACTGTATAAAAGACAATTCTCATTAATATTGATCTCCACAAGAGCTGTTGCTAACTGGCCAGAGATAAGACTCTCTAAGCACCTACCACTGATTAATTCTAATCGCAAAATACGAAAAGAAAAGATTATTTAGATTTATATCAATACAAAGAATATGCCTGATTGTATTCTAGGAAAGCACTTGAGTTTTTCTTACATAAAATAAGAGAAACAAAGTGGTAGCTGGGGCTATTGGATACAGTTCGAACCTTGGCTTACAATAATAATTTAAGTAGTGAAGATACAGTATTTCAAGAATATAGTATCACTTTTAACAATGCCCATATAACAAGCTTGTCTTTTAGGCCAGATCTGATGGCTGTACAATCATATCGCTCATATCTCCGCCCGGGGTTAGCATGGGATAAACCATTTCCTCATAATCAACCTCAATTTCAATTAAAACCACCCCTTTCATGGTAAGCCCCTCTTTGAGACTCGGTTCAACTTCCTCGGGTTTAGTAATGTGAAATCCCGAAGCACCGTAAGACTTAGCAATTTTAACAAAATCCGGAAGCACTTCGAAATAAGACGAAGAATAATTGCTGTTAAAAAATAGAGTCTGCCACTGCCGCACCATTCCATGATGCCTGTTGTTTAGCACTATTATCTTTAAATCCATCTCGTTCTCTACAGCGGTCGCAATCTCCTGCATATTCATCTGGAAGCTACCGTCTCCGCATACGCATATCACCTGATTGTCAGGTCTCCCAAATTTTGCGCCGATCGCAGCTGGGAGTCCAAAACCCATGGTTCCTAAACCACCCGAGGTAATGTGCGCTCTTGGGTTCTTGAATCTGTAAAACTGGGCAAGCCACATCTGATGCTGACCGACGTCAGCCGCTACTATGGCTTCCCCATTGGTTATCTCAGAGATCTTATCTATTACATAGGTTGTTTTTATCTTAGAGCCCTGCTGTGAATAACTCATAGGATGTTCTTGGTCCCAATCCCTTATCTTTTTGATCCAGTCTGATCTGTCGACCTCAAAATCAGAGGGGATTATCTCAAGCATCTGCTTTAACACTGCCTTGGCATCCCCAATAATCGGGCAGTGGACAACAATGTTTTTATCTATCGTTGACGGGTCTATGTCTATATGAATAATCTTCGCCTTTGGTGCGAATTTCTCGAAATTACCACCTGTAGCACGATCATCGAACCTTGCGCCTATGGATATAACCAGGTCACTTTCATGTACGGCCATATTCGCGTTGTAAGCGCCGTGCATTCCTATCCAGTTAACATAGAAAGGGTCGTCCGTAGGATAGGAGCCTATTCCCATTAGGGTATTGGTTACAGGTATTTTGTAGGCATGCGCAAACTTTACGAGCTCATCAGTGGCTCCTGATATTATTAGTCCCCCGCCGCCGAAAATCACAGGGCGCTTTGATTTAAGTATCATCTCAACAGCCCGTTTTACCTGTGCAGGATCACCCTTCTTAACCTCCTTGTAACCCCTTATGTCCAATTTGGGTAAAGTGAATTTCTCTTCCCCGGCTAAAACCTTAAAAGGTATGTCAACTAAAACAGGCCCGGGCCTTCCGGTCTTTGCAACATGAATTGCCTCTCTTATGGTTTTAGTAATATCAGAAGTTTTTTTAACGAGATAATTATGCTTAGTGCAGGATTGAGTAATCCCTATATGATCTGATATAAATGTATCTCCCGTGTCAGTATTCCAAGGGTCGAGATCTGCTACTATGCATATGATTGGTGCTGAGTCCATGTGTGCAGTTGTCAGCCCGGTAACGGTATTAATGCCATATGGTCCCGGGAGAGTTATCAATACTCCCGGCCTACCTGTGGCCCTTGCGTACCCGTCGGCCATGTGCGCGGCTGCCTGCTCGTGGCGTGCTTTTACAAATTTTATCTTATCCCTATATTTCTCAGGGATAAAACAAAGAAAATCAGTCTCTCTGCTGCTCAGAGGACAGAACACAGTGTCTACTCCCTCATTTACCAGCATCTCTAATAATATTTCTCTACCCTTTATTTTTTCCATTTTCTATTTACCCATTAGAACTCTATATTTCCACTTTTTAAGTGATAGTTTTTAATAATTTTTCTGCAACCAATTCAGAGGAGGCAGGGTTTTGTCCTGTAATCAATAGACCATCAGTGACACAATAGGGAGCCCAGTCTGAACCTTTTGAGTATATACCTTCATTTGATATCAGCATGTCCTCAACCAAAAACGGAACAACATCAGTCAACTCAACCGCATCTTCCTCAGAATTAGAAAATCCGGTGACTTTTTTCCCTTTTACCAAACTATTCCCATTTTGGTCTTTTGTATGCTTAAAAACTGCAGGAGCATGGCAAACAGCTGAAATGGGCTTATTGTTTGCGTAGAATGTCTCTATTAAGGAAATTGAGTCTTTACTTTCTGCCAAATCCCATAAAGGGCCGTGCCCACCCGGATAGAAAACAGCGTCATAGTCCGCCTCTTCTACATCTTCTAATTTATATGTTTTGCTCAGAATGTCTTGTGTTCCAGTGTCTTTATTAAATCTCTCAGTAGAGGGTGTCATAAATTCCGGTGAAAAGCTTTTAGGATCGATTGGAGGCTGTCCCCCTTTCGGAGATGCTAAATCTACAATGATTCCGTTATCCCTCAAAATATAATATGGGCTTGCAAACTCTTCGATCCAAAATCCTGTTTTTTCTCCTGTGTCACCTAATTGATCATGACTAGTGAGCACAAATAATACTTTTTTCATAATATATCTTCCCTGATGTTACACGTATTTTATTCAAGTAAAAAGATAATTTATAGAATATAAGTGTAGCAGAGTAAAAGATTTCACAAAATAGATGCTGGCTGCTCAGAGCTATTCTTGAAATACAGATTCAAACAAGAAATCATCTCCTGTACAAAAAAGATAGAAGCAGCAATCAAGATAGTAGTCATATCATATCAGCTTTAGCGTTTCATGGACTAGCTTGTAATAGACTTGTTGATGTATTGAATAGCCGTAGTCTTGCCTGACTTCTAATATCTGTATTGAATTGATATATAATAATATTGTTTTGATGGGATCTGGGCCGAGAGGATTCGAACCTCTACAACTGGCGTCAAAGGCCAGGGTCCTACCATTAGACGACGGCCCAATAATGAGTTAGTTATGTTACCAAGATTTTATACCCTTAGCAATAAAATTCCCAATATCTATTCGATTTTCATGAAAAATTTCCATATATCGGATTTTCGTATAACCTTCTTGACAGTAAGTGATTTATATAAGAAACTAAAGCGTTTTAAACAACATGAGCGCGTAGCTCAGGGGTAGAGCGCTTGCTTGACATGCAAGAGGTCGCTGGTTCAAATCCTGCCGTGCTCACCACGATAAAATAGAAAATGGCTAATATAAACATACAACTCCCAGATGGAGAAAGTAAATCGTTCCCCAAAGGAACTACAGTAGGCGAAATAATAGAATCTATAGGCGCTCATAACTCCGCCGTAGGGGCCAGAGTAAACGGCGATCTTGCGGATTTCTACTATGAACTGGACTCAGATTCTGAACTTGAGCCTATTAAGATGAATTCGGAAGAAGGGCTATATTTTATTAGGCACACCGCTGCCCATGTAATGGCTGAAGCAGTGCAGAGTCTATTTCCTGATGCAAAAGTTACCATAGGTCCTGTAATTGATAACGGATTCTACTATGATTTTGAATATTCAAGGGGATTTACACCCGAAGATCTTGAAGCAATAGAAAAGAAGATGAAGGAGATATCTTCTCAGAAAAAGCCGCTGGTCAGGAAAAAAGTATCGCGTGAAGACGCAATTCAAATATTTGAAAAAGATGGAGAGAGCTATAAAGTCGAGATCGTAAACGATCTCCCCTCGGATCAGCCAATAACAATATATGATCAAGAAGGCTGGTATGACCTTTGCCGTGGGCCTCATGCGCCGTCAACCGGATTTGTTAGAGCCTTTAAATTACTTAGCTCAGCAGGAGCATACTGGAGAGGGGATGAGAAAAACGCAATGCTGCAAAGAATTTACGGCACAGCGTTTTGGGATAGGAAAGAGCTTAAGGCTTATCTGGACCAAATAGAAGAAGCTAAAAAAAGAGATCATAGAAAGCTCGGAAAAGAGCTTGATCTATTCAGTATACAGGAAGAAGTTGGACCGGGACTTGTGCTTTGGCATCCAAAAGGTTCAAGAATAAGAAAAGTAATTGAGGATTTTTGGCGTGATCAGCATGAGAAGTATGGATACGAGTTTCTCTATACTCCTCACATAGCAGACATTGATCTTTGGAAAACAAGTGGGCATTTGGACTTCTACAACGAAAATATGTATCCAAGAATGGAAGTGGACAACACTGAGTATCAGATAAAGCCCATGAACTGTCCATTTCATATTATGATCTATAAAACTGATATAAGAAGCTACCGTGATCTGCCGCTTAGGTGGGCAGAAATAGGTACCGTATACCGCTATGAGCGTTCAGGGGTGCTTCACGGCCTACTCAGAGTAAGAGGTTTTTCACAAGACGATGCACACATATTCTGCAGACCCGATCAAATAGAACAAGAGGTTATTGAGGTCCTTGATCTAACAACTCTATTTCTAAAAACGTTTGGTTTTGACGACTATGAAGTTTACCTTTCCACAAGGCCGGATAAGTTTGTGGGTGTTGAGGAAGTTTGGGATAAAGCCACCGATGCCCTTCGAGCTGCACTTGAATCCAAGGGTTTGGACTATGAAGTTGATGAGGGAGGGGGCGCGTTCTATGGTCCAAAGATCGACCTTAAAATTAAAGATGTGCTTGGTAGAGCTTGGCAGTGCTCCACAGTTCAGGTAGATTTTAACCTTCCTGAGAGGTTTGACATGTCATATATAGGTGATGACAATGCTCGTCATCAGCCTATAATGATTCACCGCGCAATATTCGGGTCAATGGAAAGGTTCTTTGGGGTTCTCATTGAACATTACGGGGGAGCATTTCCACTTTGGCTAAGTCCGGTTCAAATGCGGATTGCGACAATAGGCGATGAACAGGTAGAGTATGGTGAGCAGGTTTATAAGGCACTTAAGGAAAAGAAACTAAGAGTTGAGAAAGATTTTAGAAACGAAAAGCTTGGGTTTAAAGTAAGAGAGGCCCAGCTTGAGAAAATTCCCTACTTACTTGTAATAGGGAATAATGAAATGGAGTCGGGTACAATAGCACCTAGAAAATTAGGAGGAAAGAATTTACCCTCAATAAGCGTTGAAGATTTTATAGCTTCTATAGAATCGGAGCTTGACCCGCAAAGCTGGCGGGAAGGCGAATAAAGATAGCTAGAGTGAAAGGAAGAGGATCTTACAAAAGCAGGGAGCCTGAGGTTAGGATAAACCAACGGATTAGAGCCAGGGAAGTGAGGCTTGTTGACGCTGATGGCTCGCAGTTGGGAGTGGTTTCAATACAAGAGGCGCTAAATTTGTCTGAGGACAGGGGCGTGGATCTTGTTGAGGTTGCGCCTAATGCAAATCCTCCTGTTTGCCGGCTCATGGATTACGGAAAATATAAGTATGAACTTAAAAAGCAAGCAGCGGCTAAAAAGCAGAAATCACAGACAGTAAAAGAAATTAAATTTAGACCTAATATCGGAGATCATGACCTGGATGTAAAAATAAACCGCATCCGGGAGTTTTTAGAAGAAGATAATAAAACAAAAGTTAGAATATTTTTCAGAGGTAGAGAGATTGTTCACCCAGAGTTAGGAAGATCTCTTGCAAACAGGATCTTGGAGAGAGTAGCAGATTTAGGCGGGGTGGACATACCTCCTAAGATGGAAGGAAAGAATTTAACAATGGTGATTACACCAACGAAAAAAACTCAAGAAAAGAGTGCTAAGAAAAAAGACACTGAGGATGAGAGCGCTCAAGGTGGGAAAGAAAATGCCGAAGATGAAATCAAATAGAAGTGCCGCAAAAAGATTCAAAGTTACCGGTAGTGGTAAGATAAAAAGAGCTAGGGGCGGAGGACACCATTTAAACGTTAAAAAATCTAGAAAACGTAAAAGAAGACTTAACGATCCTAAGTTTTTAAGTGGTGATGTAGCTAAAAGAATAAAAAGTTATATATAAATAAAGTATTACTAAGATTAGGAGAATGAAATGAGAGTAAAAAGAGGAGTCCCTTCTAGAAAAAGAAGAAAGAGACTACTAAAACAAGCCAAGGGTTATTGGGGTAAAAGAAAAAATAACATTCGTAGGGCTAATGAAACTTTAATCCGTGCACTAGCCTATGCATATAGAGACAGGCGTCAGAGAAAAAGAGATTTCAGAAGGCTATGGATTGCTAGAATAAACGCTGCAGTAAGACCATATGGACTCTCGTACAGCAAATTCATGGGTTCACTCAAAAAAGCAGGGATTGAACTAGATAGAAAAGCGCTTTCTGAGATGGCAATAAGAGAACCCGAGAGTTTTAAAGCAGTGGTTGATGTTGCTAAATCCGGCCTAAATTAATTACACTCTGTATACATATACAGTCACTTTTCGTAAGTTATAACTTTCACCAAAAATCAGAATCTAAACTGTGTGCGGGTCGCCCTCAAGCGGGCAGCCCGTGCATATAGGTTTTCTTTTCTTGCAGTGCTCTTTACCTAACTTTACAATAAGCGCATGATATTCGTTAAATATAGTAGGCTCATGTTCTAAGGAGTCCATAAACAGCTCCTGCATCTCATTATAATTAGTTTCTTCAGGCACAATTCCATGTCTTGAGAATATTCGGTATGTGTAAGCATCTATTACAAAGATTGGTTTCACTGCTCCATAAAGAATTATACTGTCGGCTGTTTCAGGTCCGATGCCCTTAATGTGAAGCAGATTATTTCTGAGTGTCTGAATATCTTCTTTAAATAACTTATCTAAATCCCCGCTATAGTTTTCAAATAAGAAGTTTATGAAATATTTTATTTTGATAGCTTTTTGGTTGTAATACCCAGAGGGTTTTATTAAAAGTGCAAGCTCATCTACGGATAGCAATTTCAATTTATTAGCAGAGATAAGATCTAGAGATTTTAAATTAGAAATTGCCTTTTCTACATTTTTCCATGACGTATTTTGGGTTAGTATTGCCCCTAGAACGTATTCAAGCTTCGTATCTCCGGGCCACCACCCCTGAGGACCATATTTTTGATACAGTAATTGATAGATATTTTTAATTCTTGGTGATGTGTCCATATAACGACTACTTACTTGGTAATTTTATTATTTGGGGCTTTCTCTGCCTGATTATAATAGGTCATGGCCTCCGGGAGCCATCTTTGCAAGTTTTGAACCCTTGTCTGATAGCCCGGGTGCGTTGATAAAAATTCTGGCGGCGAAGACCCCTTGGCGGCGGCGTCCATTCTCTGCCAGAACGCTACTGCCTCACGTGGGTCATAACCGGCCTTGGCCATATAGATTAGCCCGATTCTGTCTGCTTCTGATTCTTGAGTTCTGCTAAAGGGTAAAAGCACTCCTACATTTGCTCCAAGCCCATAGGCCTGCATTACAGCTTGATATACATACGGGTCACTTCCGCCCATGGCTGCTCCGATTCCTACCGCTCCTAGCTGCGCCAAAACACTGGTTGAAACTCTCTCACCACCGTGTCTGGCCGTAACGTGGGCCACCTCGTGCGCCATTACGGTTGCAAGCCCGGCGTCAGTCTGTGCAACTGGCAATAGCCCTGTATATACTCCTACTTTACCGCCAGGAAGCGCAAATGCATTTATCTGATCATCGTCATCTATAACTTTAAAATCCCAATTAGCGTTCTGCGAGTGCGATACAGCAGCAATTCTTTTGCCTACTCTCGTAACTGCATCGTTATAACTTTGATTTGTCGATAATGTTTCACTTTTCAGTACTTCATTAAATGCTGTAAGCCCCATCTCATTTTCTTGGTCCTGAGTAAGGATTATAAACTGAGAGCGCCCCGTTATAGGCGCTTTATAGCAAGCAATTATAGTTGATGCTAATAGGAAACAGCTTAGTAGTAAAACTAATGGAGTTTTAAATTTGTCAGAAAACAGTTTTCTTAACATATTGAATCACCCGCATATAAATACTTTGTTATATGGTTAATATAACCTACTTTGAGGCGATTCTTAATAAGATTTTGGATACAGGTTATTATCTGCCGGCGGTGCGTGGCGGATAATAACCTGTCCAACTTAGTTTAATTTATAGCTTATTCGCCTAAGTTAACTTCTTTCATTCTTCTGATACCTTCATCGATATCTTCATCAGCGCAGGCATAAGTTACTCTTACAAAACCCTCACCTTGGCTTCCGAAAGCTGTACCGGCTACTACGGCAACACCAGCTTTCTCAACTAACTGATCTGTAAATTCCTGAGATGTTAGTCCTGTGCCTCTAATGTCGGCAAAAGCATAAAAAGCGCCGTCAGGGGTGTCGCAGGTTACGCCAGGAACAGTGTTAAGCCCAGCAACCATGCGGTCTCTTTTCTGCTGAAGAAGTGCATGCTTCTCATGTACCCAGTCCTGAGGCCCTGTGAGTGCAACGTATGCAGCTTTTTGAATAAATGCTGCAACGTTTGTAATACTGTCCTGAAGGAAGATTGAAAGTTTATCAATCACAGGCACTGGAGCAACTGCAAATCCTATTCTCCAGCCTGTCATGGCGTAAGTTTTTGAGAATGTGTCGATAACTAGTGATCTTTCAGCCATTCCCTCTACGTTGGAAATTGACAAATGTGGCTTATCATAGGTGACATGGGAAAATATT
This sequence comes from Thermodesulfobacteriota bacterium, assembly GCA_039028315.1. NCBI lineage: Bacteria > Pseudomonadati > Thermodesulfobacteriota > Thermodesulfobacteriota bacterium. The sequence goes on from JBCCIH010000008.1 coordinate 10,701, forward strand.
TCGTCTGTGATTACCATTAGTTGTGGATTCTTAAATACAAGCTCTGCTATCGCGTCGGGGTTCTCTACTAGGTGTCCGTTTGGTCTCTGCGGGGTATTAATGATAAGCAATTTGGTTTTATCTGTGATCATCGCATCCAGCTTATCGACGTCAAACTGCCAGTCAGGATCGGTAAGTGGTGTGTGATCTATCTGAGCCCTTACATATTTTGCCCACACCTCATCAGGCGGATAGCCTGGGTTAGGGAAAATAACGTGGTCTCCTTCTTCAAGAAATGTCAGTAGCGACATTGTAAGCGCGTGTTTTGCACCCGCTGTAACAATAACCTCTTCAGGTTTTGTTGGTCTTCCGCGTCCTGTCATTTCTTCTGCAAGAGCTTCTCTTAGCTCCGGCAGTCCCGGTCCCGGATCGTATCTGACATAACCATCTCTGAGTGCCTGCTCAGTTGCCTCTAATACGTGTTGAGGAGTTTCAAAGTCAGGACCTTGATAATCTCCCTTTTCAAAATGAATAATCTTCTGCCCGGTCTTTTTCTCTAAGTCCCGTGCTACCCTCATGCTAGCCCATTGTTTTGGCGGAACAAAGTGGCTAATTTTTGAGCTGAATGGATATGAAACTGCCATTTGAAATACCTCCTATATGTTAATGACTTCTAAAAGTACTACTGTGATCCTCTCTCCCCAAAGGTACTTTCTTGTTGAGAGACCATAATACCCTCAGAAATCATTGAAAATACCTCCTCCGCGATTTCGCCTGCAGATTTATCTGTTGGATAGAAAAACATCACCGATCCTACTAATCCAAAGATAATTAGAGCCATAAGCTCCGTATTTGCAGGTCGAAACGATCCTTCTTTGATGCCTTTTTCTAAAATTTTTCTATATAGTTTTATTCTTCTATGACGCCAGCGCTCTGTGAACTCAAAGTGCTCTTGTATAAGCCTGGTTTCATCACGAGTCAAAATACGAAGCACATCCATGTTCTGGAAATAAAACTGGAATATTAATGCCAATATGTTCTTGAGTTTTTCTGGAGCTGGGTGGTGCTTTGCTATTTCTTTCTCTAATATGGACTCGATTGTCTGGTGTGTGTGCTCTAGTATTTCCAGGTATAGATTTTCTTTGGAATCAAAATATAGATAAATTGTTCCTTTGGCTACGCCAACTTCTTCGGCTATCTCATCCATGGTAACATCATGGTAAGTTTTTTTGGAAAACAGATTAGCAGCCGCTTTCATTATCTCGTCTTTGCGGCTTTTGGTTCTGCCTCTCTTCTTTGAAGGGGCAGCTTTTTTATTCATTAATTTTTGCGGTTTTGCCATATTTAACCCATCACAATTAAATTGAACTGACTAGTCAGTCACAAGATAATATTATAACTCAAATTCTTTGTCAAGAGGTTTTTTTTAATTCTAAAAAAGTTTATTTGGCTTAATAGCAGATCTTAGTATTAAACAGATGTGGTCTTAGCTATAGACATTGAGATTTTTATGGCGGTATAAAAAATGTTGCAATCACATAAATCTTAATAATACTATAATATCAATAAACCAATTCGGAGGTATTTATATGAGAAGTGTCGGATTATTAATGTTGTTACTTTTAGCAACCGGATTTATCTATACAGGCTGCAAGCAGGCTGAGGAAGTTGTAGAAAAATCGGAGCAGGCGCATGAAGCGGCCAAAATAGAATTTGAAAATACCATGCCTGAGAAGCTGGCCCCAGAAGTTTGGAAACTTGTACATACTGAGGATTACAAGCTCAAATGGCAAAACTGGCCCGAAAAAAAGGATATTTATGTAAATCCTATTGCCCAGGAAGCAATTGAAACCAAAGAAGCTGAATTTCCTATTGGGTCTATCATAGTCAGGGAAAAGTACTCAGACCAAGAAAATTTAGAGCAGGTAACTATTGCCTACAGAGCCAGCGATAATGATGTAAACAACGGCTGGTTCGAAGCTGATTATGCTCCTGATGGACAGGTAAAAAAGGTATATGAGAAGGTCTTTAACATAAGGCCGTAAGTATTCTTTAATCTTAAGAACTAACTCATTTCAAAATCAAAATTAATTAGAACTATCCTATCAGAATTGATAGGATAGTTCTATCAGTCTATAGATACCTATTCAGGTATACTACTACTCCAAAATACCACAGATAATGTTATTTCCGATCCTGATTAATGACGAAGAAGAAAACTCTCTTTTCTTTACTATTAAAATATAAATATTCATTTCTAGCTGGTTTAGTAGCGCTTTCACTTGTGGACATATGTCAGCTTTCTATTCCACTTATAATAGAGAGAGTAATAGATGCGCTAACATTAGAGAATGCATCAATAAGCGATATTTCCAGATACGGACTGTATATGCTCATAATTGCAATAGCGATGTCCGTTTTCAGATTCTTCTGGCGATATTTCATAATGGGCGCGGCGAGGAAAATAGAGCAGTCACTAAGAAACGAGTTCTTTGCCCACCTTCAGAGTCTTAACTTTGATTTCTTCTCGCAGAGAAAAACGGGTGATTTGATGGCCCACACTGTAAACGACGTTGAAACACTTAAGTTTGCCTGCGGGTTAGGGGTGCTTGTTGCATATGACGGAATATTTCTTTTGGTATTTATATTTGGGGCAATGCTCTATATTTCTCCTCAGCTTACTCTTTATGCCTTTATCCCTTTCCCCATTTTGGGGATCATTATTTACTTCTTTGGCAAAATGATCGAAAAAAGGTTTCAGAGGGTTCAGGACTCATTCTCAGAACTCACAGAAAGCGCCAGAGAATCAATATCAGGCATAAAAGTTGTAAAAGCATTCGTAAGAAAAGATGAAGAGTTAAAGGATTTTTCGGGATCAAGCCAGGACTATCTGGATAAAAACTTAAACCTCATAAAGATTTGGGGCGTGTATCAGCCTATAATTACATTTGCAGCGGCATCAGCAACAGCAATATTCCTCTGGCTTGGAGGGATTAAGACTATTACGCTCGACATATCATTAGGAAGCTTTGCTGCGATTCTTGTTTATTTGACCATGCTCACCTGGCCGATGATGGCTATGGGATGGGCGGTTGATATTATTAAGAGAGGAAATGCTTCACTTAACAGATTAAATGCTGTTTTGGCTGAGAAACCTAAATCAATTTCAGAGCCTGGTGCAGTAGATCACAATATTAAAGGTGAAATTGAATTTAACCACTTAACATTTTCCTATCTTGATAGTCCAGCTCTAATCGATGTCTCACTTAAGATTCCAATTGGCCAAGCGCTTGGTATTACAGGAGGCACTGGATCAGGAAAAAGCACCTTGTTTCATCTATTGACCAGAATACAAGATCCGCCAGAAAACTCAGTGTTCATAGATAGTATAGATGTAACAAAAATTACAAGGGCAAGCCTTAGAGAAGGGATTGTTTATGTTCCCCAGGAAACTACAGTGTTTAGCGGGACTATTAAGGATAATATCTCATTTATGAATCCTGTTATAACTGATGAACAAATAGAAAATGCTGCTAAGGTGGCCGAGATATATGATGAGATAATTCAGTTCCCGGGCGGCTTTGAAGCAAGAGTGGGCGAGAGGGGACTTAGTCTCTCAGGCGGGCAGCGCCAAAGGCTGGCCTTGGCAAGAGCCATATTACTTAAGCCACGTGTTTTGATCTTAGATGATGTTTTTTCCTCGCTTGATCTTAAAACTGAGAGTTTAGTTCTTAGAAATTTGAGAAAAGAGATGAAGGGCAGCACCCTTTTAGCAATCTCAAGCCGTGTGCCTTCGATCAGCGGGTTTGATAGGATTGCAGTAATGGATGAGGGAAGTTTGGCTGAACTTGGAACACATCAAGAGCTTATGGCACAAAAAGGGATTTACTACGGCCTTTATAAAATCCAAACTTTCGAATAATAAGCAAATGAGTGTCGAAAATATGAACAAAACAGGACTAGTCCTATATTTTGCATATGGCTCTAATATGAACCCAGAGAGGATGAGGGAAAGAGGGGCCGCATTTTACTCAAGAACAAATCTAATTTTCCCAGGCTATAGATTGGTTTTTAATAAAATTGTTAAAACCCCAGATGCCGGAGCAGCAAATATAGTTCGTGATGAAAAAGCTTATGTACAAGGAGTTCTCTATCTTGTCACACTAAGGGGTATTTATAATCTAGATAAATTTGAACACTATCCAGATGAATATGACAGAGTGAGTCTAAGCCATGTTGTTAATGATAATTCCAAACAAGAATTTTACACATATATCGCCCAGCCTGATAAAACCAGAGAGGGCTTAATGCCTCTTAGTTCTTACTTGGACCATCTATTAGCAGGTCGGGATTTGCTCACAGAGGATTACTGCAATTTTTTAAAAGAGATTAAGACCTTGGATTGATTGACGCTTAATCCTATCTTAATCCTCATGGGTTATTATTTAGGAATCAACCGATGTTATTTGGTATAATTTAAATACTAATACAAAACGGAGGTGTTTCTGATGGCAGATAACGTTAGGAAGCTATATCGCTCAAGTCATGACAAAATGGTTGCTGGGATCTGCGGCGGTTTTGCAGAGATGTTTTCTGTAGATTCCACTTTGATAAGACTAGGTGTGGTTTTTCTAGGCCTTATAACGGCAGTAGTGCCTCTTGTAATAGTTTATATAATAGCTTGGATTATTATTCCTGAGGGCGCGTCAGAGTAGTTGGGATATAAACTCAAAATTCTAATTAGGAGCTCATGTGAATTACCTCGAAGTTGCGGAAAATACTGCTAGAAAAGCAGGCGTCGTACTATTAGAGAATCTTGGAAAAGTAAAAGAGATTGAGTTTAAGGCCAAAAATAGCCTCGTAACTGAAGTAGATAAGCTTTCCGAGAAGATAATAATAGAGGATATAAAAAAGAATTTTCCATCTCATAGTATATTTGCAGAGGAATCCGGGAGGGATACTCAAAACTCAGAGCACCTTTGGCTTATTGACCCGATAGACGGTACCACTAACTATGCCCATGCTTATCCTTTTTTCTCAATATCAATAGCGCTTGAAATAAATGGTGTAGTAGTAGCCGGCCTTGTATACGATCCGGTTAAAGATGAGATGTTTACTGCTGAGCTTGGTAAAGGCGCATTTCTAAATGGCGAGCCTATTAAAGTATCTAAATCACATGCAATTGAACACAGCCATGTTTGCACCGGGTTTATGCACGAAGTTGAGTGGATGGTAGAGGTTAATATCAGACACTTTGGAAACTTTATCAGAAAAGCAAGAGCGGTAAGACGAGACGGCTCGGCGGCGCTAGATGTATGCTATGTGGCGTGCGGTCGTTTTGATGGTTTTTGGGAATTAGGGCTTAATCCCTGGGACACTGCGGCGGCAGTACTTATTTTAAAAGAGGCGGGCGGTCATGTAACTACTTTTTCGGGCGGCGACTACACTATTTACATGAAAGAGATTCTTGGGTCAAATGCGATTGTGCATGATCAGATGATAGAAATTTTGGCTCTTGAAGATTAACTCCTATATACTTTAACTATGAATATTTTTAGAGTCATACTTTTGGGATTTATCTTAGTGTTTTCCGCTAGTTTTGTATCTGCGGACGAAAAAGAAATAGCTAAGTACTACTTTGTAGGTGGGATAGGCGGCGAGCTTGCCATTCAAATGGAGCTTCAGCTACAGGGATCACAGGTGCGAGGTACATATTATTATGAGAAAACAGCAGTCCCGCTTAGACTCCTAGGCCAAGTAGACTTTAAAGAGAATACGATAACTCTTACTGAGAGTGATGATAAAAAGAATAAGACGGGCCAGTTTGAAGGAAAATTTACTCCAATTCCAGATGGGATCGGCACTACAATTCAAGGCACATGGTTTAGCCCTGACAAAAATACCAGACTTCCGTTTGGGCTTACAAAAGTGTCAAACTATGAGTTCTTGAGTATAAAGCAGGGCAACTTCAGTGAGGCCAAGTGGTCTTATCCTAAACTAATCTCGGAAAATGAAGTAATACAGCAAATCACACCTAAATTAAGTGATAGCATGAAGCCCCAGATAGATGAGTATCAAAAAGATGCTAAAGAGGGTTTTATGGAGGACCTAATCACAAGTACATGGCTTTTTAACTATGATTATTCAATTGAGTATTACTCAGAAGACCTACTGAGCTTTATAGGAGTTGTTTATTCCTATACCGGCGGCGCTCATGGTAATACCTACTTTGTGTCATCAAATTATTTAATTGGAGATGATGACTCCAAGCTATTAAAATTAGAGGACCTTTTTAAAACAGATTCAGACTATGTGAAAGTTCTCTCAAGTCTTATAATCAAGGACCTGAAAAAGCAAAAGGCCGACTGGGTTCTAAGCGGTTCTGTAACATCCCTCAAAGAAGATGAGATAGGCCCTTTTGCTGTAAATCCTGCGGGAATCAGATTTGCCTTTGCCCCTTATGCCATGGGTCCGTATTCTCAAGGCGCTTTTTTCGTCACCGTTAATTATGAAGACCTTGGAGATTTAATAGATCCTCAAGGACCTATCGCGAAGTTTATCAAACCCGCCGAAAAACAAAACACGCCTCAGCAATGAGTTTTCCTGCTATAATAAGTGCTCATGATATCAGATGAGCTAAACGAACTAATTCGCCCTGTTGTGCTAGTCCAAAAACTGATCTGGTTTATTATCGTAGGATCCATAATCTTCTATATTGGATTTGTATATTTTTTTACAGGTGAGAATAAAGCCATTTCCTCTCCAGATATTAGCTATTTACAGCCGCTCATTTATATCCTGGCGAGCCTAAGTGTACTTGGCTCAATTTTCTACTATAGATATGCACTGTCTGAGAGTAAGCTAAACCAATTTATGACTAAGGATGTTGATATTCAGTCACTAGTAATGAATCCAAGGACTAAGGAGATAGACTCAGACAAGCTGGCAAAACTAAAATCGCTTTCTGACAGAGATACCAAAATTTACTCCCTTATGTTTGAGCTTCAGAAAATCACAATCATAGTTTTAATATTAAATGAGGTAACTGCAATTCTAGGTTCGGTTCTTGCCTTTGTTAATGATGATGCTGCTAAGATAGTACCTTTTGCAATTGCATCGCTGGTTTTAAGTTTTTGGATGTTCCCAAGACATATGCCCCTAATAAAAAAAGCGGATTCTTTAAATTAATTTTTAGATTAAAAGAGATGGATGGAATAATAAACGACCAAAACCGTAAGTGGGTTATCCTTGCAATGGCGAGCCTGGGATTTGGGCTTATAATGCTCGATGAAACTGTTGTGGCAATCTCGCTTCCTACAATGCAGCACGATCTCTCCATGAACGTAGTGCAATCGCACTGGATAATTAACTCATATCTTCTTGTAATAGCCGGCTTCATTGCGGTAGGCGGAAAGCTAGGCGACATAACAGGTTATAAGACTCTTTTTGTTACCGGTGTATTAATTTTTGGAATATTCTCCTTGGCCGCAGGATTTGCTCAGAATGCAGTTTGGATTTTAACGGCAAGAGCAATGCAAGGGCTTGGGGGCGCTATAATATTTCCGGCCTCTATGGCTCTTCTTGCACTTACTTTCCCTGCAGAACAAAGAGGTATGGCGATGGGCATTTACGGCGCAATAGGCTCTTCGTGCAGTGCGCTTGGACCAATTATAGGTGGATTTCTTACAAATGATATCTCGTGGCGCTGGATTTTTTGGATTAATTTTCCAATCGTACTCTTAATACTCGTAGTATTTCTAGCCGCCTGGCGTGAACCTAAACTAGATGCCCCTAGGCCCCACATTGATTTATGGGGATTGGTTACTCTTGTAATAGGCATAAGCTCACTCGTTCTCGCAATTATGCAGGGTCCAGAGTGGGGTTGGGGCTCGAGCGCAATAATATCACTCTTTGCAGTATCTGCAGTATTTTTAGTAATGTTTTATGTAGTAGAGTTAAAAGTAAAAGAGCCTCTTATAGAAATAGATTTATTTAAAAACGGTACTTTCTCCTCATCAAACTTGGCTATTTTCACTGGACAGTACACAAAGATAGCAGTAATTGTTTTCGGGGCACTTTACCTGCAGCAAGTTCTTAAAATGGATCCGCTAAAGGCAGGGGTGATGCTATTCCCAGCGCTTGTTCCTATTCCATTTATGGCAGTCTTGGCCGGTAATGCCACAGATAAATACGGTCCTAGAAACCCTGTTCTTATAGGACTTTTTCTTGGTGCAATAGCACTTTTCGCAATGGGCCTTACAGCAGGAACAGACAGATACCTATACTTGGTACCGACGCTTGTTCTTTGGGGAATTTCGGTTTCCTGGATGTTTGCTCCTGCGCTGGTTGCTGTGATGAATGCTGTTCCTGCAGAAAAACAGGGTCAGGCGAGCGGGATTGTACTAACTGCGCAAATATTTGGGGCAACTATTGGGCTTGCGATTCTTAGCGCCGTATTGAATGAGCTTCACAACTTTAGAATCGTGTTTATTTCAACTTCCGCAGTGGCTGTTGTTACTCTCCTAATCGGCTGGCTCTACTTAGAGCGCGATAAATAGTTTAGGTCTTTTCAAAAATGCATTTAAATCTGATCATATCGAAGGTAGCTTATATATTATGTCTTCAAGGTATTTAGTTCTAATCGTAGCTCTTCTTGCACTATCTATTTTCGTAGTGGCATCAAATTTCATTCCATCAGAAAAAGCGGGGCCGCACGAGCTCACCTATAAAGGCGCTGTGCTCGCTCATATTCACAGAATAGGAAATGGTTATGGTTCAACAAAATCTATGAATATGCATGAGCATTTAAACAGCATCGGCTACAACTATGTTCAGCTAAACACCTTTGCCTATATGTGGGATAGAAGACGCACTAAGGTTTATTCAGGCGGCGATCCTTCAATGGCAGAGCCATTTGTAGAGAAGGAAATAAAAAATCTACATGAACTAGGATTTAGAGTGATGCTAAAACCTCATATATGGATAGGCGGTCTGGAGCTTGATCCTGATAACTGGAGAAGCAAAATTGATTTTGATGATCCTCAAAAAAGGCGAAAATGGTTTGACAGCTACACAGAGTTCATTTTAGGCGAAGCACAGCTAGCCCAAAGAACGGGAGTAGAGATGCTTGTAATAGGCACTGAGCTCGTTGGGGTTTCCAAATATACTGATGAGTGGAGAGAGATTATTAAAAAGGTTAGAGATATATACAGCGGGAAACTTACATATGCTGCAGAGGGTATGAATGCTCAGAAAATTGAGTTTTGGGAAGATTTGGATTATATAGGGATTGATGCCTATTTCCCTCTCACAGATAAGACCGCTCCAACTTTAGATGAACTATTAGAGGGCTGGAATAATTACGAGCCTCAAATAAGAGCACTATCAGAAAAGTATGATAAGAAAATTATTTTCACAGAAATTGGGTTTAAATCAGTTGAAGGCACTGCTATAAAGCCTTGGGAGTGGAAGCAGGACGGCAAGACTAGCCAAGAAGAGCAGGCCCTTGCATTTGAATCAACATCAGAGGTGTTTAGCGATAAACCTTATTTAGCCGGGATTTTTGTCTGGAAATATTTCACCGATATGAACAGTGACGAAAGGGGAAATGTGGAAAAGGGATTTACTCCTTATAAGAAAGAAGCTGAAGAGGTGCTATCTGAATGGTTTAATACGAGTCAGCATGATGGCAAAGTTAATTAACATACAAAATCCACCCGCTGTCATTGGCCCTCAAAAGCCCGCTTACAGTCACATTCGTCCTTTCGGGATTCTTTTCTAAAGCCACTATATCTTCAAGTGATCCGTGAAGGGCATAGATCTCCCCGTCATCAGTCTTAATAAAATGAGCATGTGGTTCAGCTTCATTACAAGGCCCGCCGGCAATCTTAGGATCGGCCATTCCTTCTTTATAGTTCGGGAAAACACAAAGCACCGAACCTGTTACAGTAGTTTTTATAGAGTTTTCTTCTACCTCTAGAGCCGGCGTATAGAGCTGCCATGCCCTTTCGTGCCCAACAGCTTTGCCTTTTAATCTAAGAGGAAGTCTATAACCCATCCTGCTCTTGGAACCCTTTTTAATTCTTTCCATTTCTTCTGGAGCGCCGTGAAGCGAGTAGAGTTTGCCGTCAACTCCAAGTAGATATAACAGGCCCATACAGTCAGTAAATTCTTTTGACACCTCAGCCTCGCCGTCACTGTCAACTTGAATACATACCAGCTGGCCTCTCATAATTTCTATTTCTTCGGTATCTGAAAAACTGTTAGCGGAGAAAAAAACCAAGCCTACTACAAGTGCACCCAAAATTACTAAATGTCTCATAAAAAGACCCCCATTTAAAATTGCTAACACAATTCTAGACTACAAGAATTTAGATACACTATGAAAAAAAAAGTTTCTTTTGATTATTCTTTTAGATCTTAAGCTCTGGTAAAACCTCGTTGACAGAGTTTTTTAAAAAGTCCCTTTCATAAACATCTCTGTCTACGACCTCATCGTTCCATATAACTATATCAAGATCAATAGTCCTTGGGCCGTATTTATTTTTCTTTGGTACCCTTCCAAGGTTTTTCTCGAGATTTTGTAGCCACTGCTTTAGGCTCTTAGAGTCCATTTCCGTCTCTATCAGAAAAGCGCAGTTTAGAAAGTTGTCCTGCTCCAAATAACCGATCGGCTCGGTTTCAATTAATGAAGAGGATTTGAGTATATTAAATCTTCTGGCCAGTGCCCTTTTAGCATCTTGTATATTCTTATCCGGCTCAATGTTAGAACCCACCCCTATTACTACCTTGTTGATTTTCATTTTTACCTGCTTTGGATTTGTGTCACTGAGACCGAATCTGTAAATCTAAGTGCCCCAGGTTTGTCTACTCTCACGCTGGCTTTGTCCACTTTTTCATTTTCCATTACTATCTTCATAGCATCACCAGCTATTTTCTCAATCAAGTTAAACTCTTTCCCCTCTACCATATCGATTATCTTTTTGGTTATGGTCTTGTAGTCGATTGTGTCGTCAATAGAGTCAGTCTCAATTGCCTTTGTACCGTCAAATTCCATATCAATATTGATAATCACATCTTGCTTCTTTTCTTTCTCCCAATCGTATATTCCAACAATTGTCCTGAGTTTTAAATTCTCTATTTTTATTATCATGATTTCGTTCCTATACTAAGTGCTGCCCGCCGTCTACATAAAGATATTGACCGGTTATAAAATCATTATCCAATATATATTCCAGTGCTCCTATAATATAGCCCGGGTTACCCGGTTTTTTGAGAGGTGTGCTCTGGGCTATATTTTCCAAATATGAGATGTCCTCACCCGGTGGTGGAAGGATGGGGCCGGGGCATATCCCGTTTACCCTTATCTTGGGTCCAAGCTCTTTTGCCGCCATGAGAGTAAAATCTCTTAGAGCTTTCTTGGTTAAGTTATATGAAAAGTGCTTGGTTTCTATTTTATTAATTCTCATATCTAACATGTTTACTATTAACTCAGCGCTGTCATATTTGCTAAAATCCTGGGAGAGAAAAAACGGGGCCTTAAAATTAGTATTGAAATCTCGGTCAAATATTTCCTCTGTAACATTTGCAAATGAAAAATCTTCAAATAACGAAGCATTATTTACTAAAATTGAGCAGTTTGGAAAAACTTCAAACACACTTGGAACAAGAGTTCGTACTTGTGATATCTCTGAGAGGTCGGCTTGAAATACTTCGGCCCGGGCTCCTGTGCCTCTTATTATCTCTGCAGTTTCAAGGGCATCTTTGTCTGAATGGTTATAATGCACGGCAATATCATAACCCCTTTGCGCCAGACAAAGTGAGATTTCCTTTCCTATCCTCTTTCCCCCTCCTGTTATTAGCGCAGCTTTACTCATGGTTTCTCTTGAAAAAATATATCATATCATAACGAAGCCAGTTTAAGTCCCACAATTCCTACTATGATAAAGCCTATAAAGACATATCTTAATAAAGTGCTGGGCTCTCCTAAAAGCCATATCCCTAGAAAGAAGGTTCCAACAGCTCCAATACCAACCCAAACTGCATAGGCGGTTCCAACTGGTATTTCCCTTTGGGCTAGAAATAAGAAAAAGCCACTAAGTAAAATACTTACAACCGCAAAAGCGGCATAACCATAATTCACCCCATTTTCAGACCATGCGAACTTAAGCCCCATCGGCCATCCCCATTCCATTACCCCGGCTATAAGAAGATATATCCAAGCCATTTAACAAACCCCCTGCGAAAAGTATTTAGATAAGACTACCCATTTTTTCTAAAAACGTAGACGAAACTTTTTTTATACGCCCTACATCTAATAAAAAGATCCCAAGACTTTA
>JBCCIH010000009.1 GCA_039028315.1 Thermodesulfobacteriota bacterium
ATGACGCCGATGATGAGTTTGAAGAGCTATTCTCTTTCGGAGCAAGATCCTTTACCATTTGGGATGCAAACGGAAATCTAGTTTGGGACAGCGGCGATGATTTTGAACAGATCACAGCAGCTGTACTTGTAGACAATTTCAATTCCACTAATGATGACAACGACTCATTTGACAATAGAAGCGATGATAAAGGGCCTGAGCCTGAGAATCTAGATATCGGAAAGATCGGGGATCAGTACTTTGCGTTTATAGGCCTGGAGAGAGTAGGGGGAATTATGACCTACGATATTACAGACCCTAACAATCCGATTTTTAATGACTATATCAACAACCGTAACTTTAGTGCAGATGCCACAACATCTGAGGCGGGCGATTTAGGCCCTGAGGGCATTTTATTTATAAGCGCTGCTGACAGCCCAAATGGCGTTCCGCTCTTGGTTGTTGGAAATGAGGTTAGTGGTACTACAACAATCTACAGAATTGATGCAAACTAGTTTTTAAGAAAGGTTATGTTACAAAGGGGTCTAGAAATAGATCCCTTTTTTATTATCTGGTTAAATACCCCAGCCGCCGCTTAAGATTATATTTGAGCCGTTTACATATGCGGCCTCATCAGAGAGAAGATATAAAGCGGAATCCACTGCGTCTTTAGTGCTTCCTATATAGCCTGCTGGTATGCGTTTTACCATTGCTTCTAGCTCATCCTCCGGGGCGCTTCCTGAATTAATAAAACCAGGGGAAATTGAGTTTACTGTTATGCCATGTGTACCTAACTGGCGCGCAAAGGCCCGGGTCAACATTAGCACTCCTGCTTTAGCAATATAGTGCGCAGTAACCTCAGTCTGGGCAATCATCTTATCGGCGTTTGCCATGCTGAAATTAATAATACGTCCCGATCCTCGTTCCTGCATACCTGGTGCGACTGCCTGTGAGAGATAAAACACTGGGTGAAGGTTATTATCAAACATAGAGTTCCAGCCCTCTGGGGTTTCTTTTAGGATACTTACTCTATGGTATGGACCAGCGCAGTTTATAAGAGCATCAATCCTATCGAACTCAGCCTCAACATTTTTCACCAAAATAAAAGCTTCGTTTGGATCAGACACATCACATTTTTGCGCGTATGCCTTAGAGCCTATCTCCTCTATTAGACCTATAGTTTCATTAGCGTCTTTCTCACTCTTTCTATAACAGATCGCTATGTTCCATCCTTTTCTAGCAAGCTCAAGCGCTATCTGTTTTCCGATCCCCCTTGCTCCGCCTGTTATTAGTGCTACCTTCTCGCTCATATTAGATCTCCTTCACCAATAATCATAAGAATTATGTAATCTATTATACCTATGCCACAGACCCCTTGGATATCGCCCTTTAAAATCACACCAGAGCCCGATAAAGAATACATAACTCAGATTACATATCTTCCTGTTAGGAGCTATCTTGATTTCCCCGGTTTCTTCGCAGATGTGGAGAAAGTTCAGGCGCAGTTACAAAAATCACACGGGGTTATCGGGTTTAAATTAAGAGCTGACATCCTATCAAAAAAAGCTTATACAATCTCAGTCTGGGAAGATGCTAAGTCGCTTAAGGAGTTTATCACTTCTGGCGTCCATAAAGAGGTTATGGCAAGTGATGCGAAGTACTTAGGAGATGATAGAAAGTTCGTAACCGTTTTTATAAAAGGAAGCGAATTTCCTCCAACTTGGGAATGGGTTTTTAAAACACTTAAAGAAAACTGATCAAAGCACCTTAGGCGGCCGTGAGTTATTTGATGCAACCCGTGAGCCCCATTCAAGCAGTTCTTTGCTGCAGTCATCGCGGTCTAGGATTACTTCTATAAGACTTGGGCCGTTTTTGTGGGCTAGGGCGGTTTTAATCGCTTTTTGAAGCTCACCCTCAGTTGTAACCCTCGTAGACCATCCATTTCCCTCTCCGGCGTTAAAAACGTCTATAAGACCCGCATAATCCCAGTTTTTAATGTTGTTATACGGACCGTCATGTATCTCAACCTCAATCGTATAGCCGCCGTTGTTAAGGAGAAATATAATCGGATTAAGCTCATAGCGGATAATGGTAGATACTTCCTGCGCTGTGAGCTGAAATGAGCCGTCGCCAACAAATGTAAGAAGCCGGCGCTTGTCCTTAGACGCAAGAGCGTATCCCAGCGTAGCGCCCACTGACCATCCAATTGATCCATACTGCATCTGAATCTCAAATTTTGCCCCTTCAGGAAGTTTTAGCTTAATACCGTTAAACCATGAGTCACCAGTCTCCACAAGCACAGTTGTGTTGTTATTGAGTATGTCCTCTACCTGTGTAAAGAGCCGTCTCGTAGTGATGATCTCGTCTTTTTTAATCGGCGGCTCTGGTGCAAACTCCTGTTTAACACGGTTATAGGCTACTAGAGACGCATTGTTGGGTTCTATTTTTTTAGCTAGTTCTGACAGATAGTCCTTAAGCATTACATGGTTGTAGGTAACATTTGGGAGCCTTACAAAATCTGGCCCGGCATATATGGTTTTTTCATGATTGATAAGAGTTGTAAAACCGCAGGTTGTGTAATCAGTAAACCTTGGCCCTGCAAATAGGTACATATTGGCAGACTCTACTATCTCTGCAGTCCCCGGGCTTGATACTGGGCCCCAGTATGTGCCAATATAGTTTGGATGATGCTCTGAAACTAGCCCCTTTCCCTGAGGCATATTGGCATATGCATAATCAGATTTTTCTACGAGTTCAGCAAAAGCGTCTGTTGCTCGTGATGATTTTAGATCCACGCCCGCTACCAGAACTGGACGAGCGGCCGTTTTAAGCAGCTCAACACTAGCATCAACTGCCTGAGCCAAGGCCTGATCATCGCTAAATAGACCATGAAGAAAATTCCTCTCATGAGGAGGAGAGATCTCAAGACCTGCAAGGTTGCAAGGGATCTCAAGGTATACAGGCTTATGCTTAAGCAGACATAATCTTATGGCCTCATCTATTTGTGAAGGTGCGTCTTCTAAATGCTTTATAATTTCTGAATAAACAGTGGCTTTAGCAAATACTTCTTTCTGATATCCATAGGATACGCTTCCAGTAGTATGATGAAGCCTTTGGTTTTCGACCTCTGAGTTAGTGTTAGGGCCTCCGCTTATAAAAACTATCGGTAAATCCTCAGCATAAGCGCCTACTATGGCATTAAACGCGCTCAATCCGCCAACTGAGAAAGTCGTTACTAGTGCCCCGACTCCGTTTGCCCTTGCGTAGCCATCGGCCGCATAGCCGGCGTTAAGCTCATTGCAGCAGCTTATCATTTTCAGGTTTTCATTTTTTAAAAGTTCATCCAAAAGTATTAAATTATAGTCACCCGGAACTGTAAAATAATCCCGAACTCCTATTTCATAGAGTCTTGCTGCTATATATTCGCCGATTGTCACTTTGTTGTTATTGCTCATCTTCTACCCTCGCTTAAGCATAATGTTAGCAGAATTATATTAATAACTGATAAACTATCCGCCAGTCGTAATATAACAAAGAACTGAGTTTAATTACAACAAACTAGTTAGAATATATTTCTTGTTTTACAACAAAGACTGAATTAATATATAATTAAATTCTAAATAACAGGGTAGTAGATATGGCCTTTAAGAAATCAATCATTTTAATTTTTCCTTTATTGGTAATTGGTCTTTATGGCGGGTGCTCAGATAACGGGCCAGATTGCAGATTTTTGGAATACGAAGAAAACCTACAGAACTCAGAGTGTACAGCAGAAGCTTTTCTTGATATCGACTTGTTAAGAGGATGTTCAATAGGTATTGGTTGTTTCAGTGAAGAGGCCAGAATAAATAATTTTGATTCATGTACACAAGTTGACTGCCAAACTATTGAGTGTGAGGAGATCTTTTTTGATGACGAGCCCACTTTTGGTTTATTAAGCAATATAGAACTTGGTGTTTCAGACATACTAAATGGTGATTTTATTATTGATGAAATGGTAATCCCTTTCCGTTGCCTCTTTTTCCAGCCATAGTCAGATGAATCTAAAATTAAACTCCCCACATCCAATTCATCAATGGGCTTAACTATAATAAAGAAAAATACATTCTTTAAAGACCTGATCTTTAAAATCTGGCTTTGGGATGCAAAATTCAAGTTAGAGCGTATCCGAGAACATATCACTAAGAATGAAAACATTTTAGATATTGGCACAGGCCCCGGAAGTGTTTTCTTACTCATGAACGAAGAAGGCTACAACGTCAGCACTATAGATGTTGAAGACCAAACATTCTCAGAAGAAATACAGCCAAAGCTATATGATGGACAAAAATTACCTTACGCAAACGGCAGTTTTGACACAGCACTTCTTCTGACAGTGCTTCACCATACACAAAATCCAAAAGATGTACTTCTTGAAGCTATGAGAGTTTCAAAAAGAATTATCATTATTGAAGACATTTACTCAAACACTCTTCAGAAGTATTTAACATTTGCTGCTGACTCTATTGTAAATTTAGAATTTAGAGGGCATCCGCATACAAATAAAAATGATTCAGGATGGCTAAAACTTTTTGATGAACTTGGGCTTAAATTGTTAGCAAGAAGATACGACAGATTCTCAATACTTTTCAAACAGGCCACCTATATCCTTGAGAAATAAATAGTATTTGAAGTTACATTTCATAGCTGTAATAATAATTCAGCTATGAAAATTATAAACATCGCAGACATCCATGGAAATGCCCGCCCTATAGCAGATATGGGAGATATCATATCTTCTGCAGATCTTATCCTTTTAAGCGGTGATATTACGCACTTTGGAGGAGAGAAAGAAGCGTCAGAAATAATAGATCAGATACAAGCTTTTAACCCCAACATTCTTGCAGTCACAGGAAACTGCGATAACAAAGACGTTGACTATTATTTAGATCAAGAGCATATGCAAATCCAGGGTAGGGCCATAGAAATTGACGGAGTTACAATCTTCGGCGCAGGTGGATCCCTGCCGTGCCCTAAACCTACACCCAACATCTATACTGAAGATGAATATGCTGAGATTTATGATCCTATACGCGGTCTCATTCCAAACAATAAGCCAAAGATTCTAGTTTCCCACAACCCACCCATAAACACTCTGAACGACACTCTGGCCACTGGCGGCCACGTAGGTGGGAAAGTAGTGAGGGAGCTCATAGAAAGAACCCAGCCACTTGTATGCTTCACAGGACATATACATGAAGCAGCAGGAATAGATGAGATTGGTAGGACTAAAATAGTTAACCCTGGACCACTAGGTACAAGGTCCTATGCATATCTTGAATTGAATGATAACATTGAAACTTTGGAAATAAGAAAAATTTGATTGTACCAAGGGAGGTATTATCTAATGAAATATTTACTTGTAAGTTGTTTAGTAGGGATTCTCTTTATCTCATTCGCAGCAGATACTTCTGCAATGAAATATACAGAGGTTGAGGAATTTTATATTAAATATGATTTAACCGGAAACAATGAAGGAAGTAAGGAATTTGTTTCTAAAGATTGGGGTCATACGCAATGCTGGATCGAAAAATCAACAATGACAATGGGTGGAAACACTATAGAAAAGAACGAAAAAGTGATATCGCAGATTAAAGATGGAGAGCAGTATATTACTACTATCAATCTTGATGACAACTCAGGCAAAGAGATGAAAAACCCTATGTTCGGCGGTATATCTAAAGGAATGGATGGGAAAAGCCCAAGAGAATTTAGTGAGGGGTTAATGAAACAAATGGGCGGTCAAAAAGGCGAGAAGAAAAAAGTAAATAATGAAGAATGCACACAGTGGACTCTAATGGCGGGTGCATTTACTTGTGTAACTGATGATTTAATTGCAGTTGAAACAGGGGCAAATATGGCAGGGATTCAAATGTTAGAAACAGCTACTGAGGTTAAAAGAAACAATGCTGGCCCCGATGGCATATGCGATGTTGGAGATGCAAAGATTGAACAAATTAATTTAGATCAATTATTAGGCAACTAAGAACATTACAGAAAAAGGCTAGTCACCCAGACTAGCCTTTTTTGTTTTTTGCTTAACCTTGTTTACGAACACCTTGAATTTCTAATGTAATTTTCACTTCATCCCCAACAACTAAACCACCCGCTTCAAGCACTTTGTTCCATGTCATACCAAAGTCTTTTCTATATATTTTTCCATCTGCTACAAAAGCGGTTCGTTCATTTCCTCTTGGATCTTTAGCGCTTCCTTCAAAAACAGCGTCCAGCGTAACTTCTTTAGTAACGCCGTGAATAGTTAGATCGCCAACTATTTCAAAGTTCTCGCCATCAGCTTTCTTAATGGATGTGCTCTTGAAAGTTATATCAGGATACTGCTCTACATCGAAGAAGTCTTTTGATCTGAGGTGATCGTCGCGGTCTTTTTCATTTGTGTTAATACTTGCAGCTTTAATATCTGCATTTACGTTTGAGTTTGAAATATCTTCAGAATCAAATGCATAGGATCCCTCAAATACGTCAAAACGTCCTGTAACTGTGCTAATTGCTAGATGTTTTACTTTAAATATCACCTGGCTATGAGCCTGATCTATCGTATATTCTGCAACTTCTGCATTAGAGGACACTTGTCCAGCAGCAATAATGCTAAAAACAAGTAGTGCCACAACTGTGTATTTTTTGATACTATTCATGAGTAAAACCTCCTGTTTGAATTAGAGTTAGCTTATATATTCTTTGATGACCCAAATATCTGTTTGATTCTAAAATACCACAAGAATTTTCCATTTGCATAAATTATTTTGTATGCTTGTATTTATGTTTCAACTAAAGAATTTGGAGTTTGGTTATGAATAATCTAACTATAAGAAATGCCAAGAGTGAAGATGCAGTTAAAATGGCTGAGATCTTAAGGGAAATAGGCTGGTCTGAAAGACGAAACAATATGGCAATTGAAGAAGTATCAGGACCTATTGAACAACTAATTAGACATTGCAATGAAGATCCTGGCGGACATACGATGATAGTTGCAGTAGACGAAAATGATGAGGTTATCGGATTTACAAATGTGCATTGGGTTCCGTTTGTGATGTTGGGTAGTTTGGAGGGATATGTTTCTGATGTATTCGTAAGTCCAAGCGCTGGAGGCAAAGGCGCGGGAAGTGCCCTGATCAAGAATGTGATGAAGCTCGGTGAGGAAAAAGGCGCTATGCGGCTCATGCTGACAAATGGTAAAGAAAAACCTTCATATAAAATGGGGTTCTATAAAAAAATGGGGTGGACTGAAAGACCCAAAGTTGCTAACTTTGTCTATTATTACAAAGAGCCTTGGTCGTAACTTATTGTTGATATTGAGTAATTTAAGTGATATATTCAAAATAGGTGATGGCAGTGACAAAGAAACTGATACTGGTAAGACACGCTAAATCGAGCTGGAAAGATTCAACACTAAACGATATTCAACGGCCCCTAAACAAGCGCGGCAATAAAGATGCCCCAAAAATGGGGGAGCATTTAGCCCAAAAGGATATATGGCCAGATGCTATATTCTCAAGCCCGGGCTTAAGGGCGCTTACCACAGCTAGATTAATATCCGTCAAAATTGGAATAGAGCCTTCAGATATTAATATCATTGATAAATTGTATACCTTTAGCTCACAAGACCTTTTAGAAGTAGTTTTAGGCCTTGATGATAATTTAAACACATTAATGCTTGTGGGCCATAATCCTGCGATCACAGATGCAGTAAACTACTTGTCTGGTTCTGATATTGATAATGTTCCAACATGCGGCATAGCAGTGCTCAAGCTGTCTACTCAATCATGGTCACAGGCTAGTCAAAGTAGTGCAGAGCTTGTCCGCTTTGATTATCCAAAGAAATTGTGGTAGAAAACTTCCATGAATATTTCAACTCCAGATTTGTGCGACTCCAATCCTGATTTGGTCAGGATATTAGAGCCCATTTTAGATAGCTACGGCGGCAAAGTTTCATTTGGCGGTGAAATTGTAACAGTTAAATGCTTCGAAGATAATTCAAGAGTAAAGGAGCTTGCAGCAACAAACGGCAGGGGAAAAGTGATGGTTGTAGACGGAGGAGGGTCACTTAAAAAAGCGCTTTTAGGTGATTTAATTGCACAAAGTGCAATGGAAAATGGCTGGGAAGGCTTTGTGATATATGGCTGCATAAGAGATGTTGAGCCGATTGGTGATATGAATATTGGCGTTAAGGCATTAAATTCAATTCCACTTAAAACACAGAGAAAAGGTGTGGGCGATACAAACATTGATATCACATTTGGTGGAATAACGATGAGATCTGGCGAGTATATTTATGCAGATGAAACTGGCATCATTATTTCATCAGAGCCTCTTATAAACAAATAGAAATAATGACTCCTGAATGCTAAAAAGTGTATTGATAATAATTACAAAATAATCTAGAATCAGTATTAAGGTCATAAAAGCTATTAGCACGGAGTCAGAATGAAATTACTATTGATTAATCCAAGGTTTCCAGAAAGCTTCTGGAGCTTTAAATGGGCTGTTGATAACATTATGCCAAGGGACGTTAGAACCGTAAATCCTCCCTTAGGACTTGCGACCCTTGCTGCGCTTACTCCCCAAGACTGGGAAATTGAAATCATCGATGAAAATATCGAATCTATACCCCTTAATCCAGATGCTGACATTATTGGGATATGCGGGATGGGAGTACAGTTCAAACGCCAAACGGAGCTTTTAAATTTCTATAGAAATCAGGGGCATTTTGTTGTTGCTGGAGGCAGCTATGCATCCTTATGCCCTGAGTATTACGAAGAGCTTGCGGATGTGGTTGTTGCAGGAGAGGCGGAATATATTTGGAAAGAGTTCTGCAGCGATTTTGAAAATGGTAGACAAAGAGCTCTTTATCAAGAAAAAAGTGAAGTTTCTTTAGAAGATTCCCCAACACCTAGATTTGATTTGTTAAATATAGATAAATACCAGGCCGTGAGCCTTCAGTTTTCAAGAGGGTGTCCATACAGATGTGAATTTTGTGACATTATTGTTATGTTCGGCAGAAAGCCAAGGATCAAATCTCACGAACAGGTCGGCCGTGAGCTTGATGAACTAAGAAAATTAAACGTTACCAATGTTTTTTTTGTAGACGACAATTTAATTGGCAATAAACCTCAGGCAAAAAAACTTATGGCATACCTTAGGGACTACCAAATAGAGCATGACTACGAGTTTCTATTCGGCACCGAGGCATCTTTAAACTTAGCCCAAGATGATGAGCTTCTTGAGCTATTTACAGAAGCTAATTTCGGCTGGGTCTTCATCGGCATAGAATCTCCTGATGAAGAGAGTCTTAAGGAAACCCTTAAATTCCAAAATACAAGGTCTGACATACTATCCTCAATTCAGCATATTTATTCCTACGGAATAGAAGTACTTGCAGGATTTATCATCGGATTTGACAACGATACACTTAAGACTTTTGATCTTCAGTATAACTTCATTCAAAACTCTGGCATCCAGGCAGCGATGATAGGTCTATTGACCGCTGTCCCAAAAACACCTCTATATGAAAGATTAGAGAAAGACGGGCGGTTAATCAAAGAAGCAAGCGGCACTGACAACACAAAACTTGGAACTAACCTAATCCCTAAGCAAATGTCTTACGAAGATATGGTTGAGGGCTATAGAGATCTTTACTATAGATTGCTGGACGATAAAACAATTGCAGACCGTATTAACAATAAAATGAATCATTTAAACGATCCGATATTTAAAAGTACTTATACTCTTAGGGATCAAGTTGGCGCTCTTGGTAAATTCATTAAAAACGGGCTTTTGAGAGGCGGCCCAAAGAGAACTTACCATTTCCTAAGAACATTCCCTTTCACAAACCCAAAACAGGTTCCTATTGTAATTCAAGACTGGACAATTGGAATAGCTATGAAGGACTATGTAGACCGCCACTTCATTAGAGAATTTGATGAGCAAAATGTGTTAGCAGAAACTTATTCTGAGTCTATAGAGAAATCCTTTGAGCCTTATACGAGTAAAGGGTCTTTGGAAGTTTCGCTTAACAATGTTAAAAACACAGCGGCTAATCTATCAATTTCAATTAAAGGGATCATAGATACGGATTTCTTTGATAATGTAGCGCCTCATCTAGAGGGCGTTCTTAAAAACACATCTTCTTCTGTAACGCTTAACATTGAGCATTTTCATGAAACCCAACGTCAGCACATGAACCGACTTTTTGAAAGACTCTCTCGCTACGGCGACAGGATATACATAGCTGTCCATGAAAAGTGGCGGGACAAAGTGAATGTAGACTCTTCAGTCTTCAACCTAGTGCTTGAGAGTTAAAGTTTGAAAATATAAGATGGCGGAGAAACACTTCGGTGTTAAATACTCTATAAATGGAAACTATAAGAAGAAATACAACTAAATCAGACTCTGTGGTGCTTCTTCAAAACCTTCTAATTAAAGCTGGTTATGATATTTCGGCAGACGGGGATTTTGGGCCTATTACAGAAGCAGCCGTTAAGGACTTCCAAAAAAAGAATAAACTTGTGGTCGACGGCATAGTTGGTCAAAAAACTTGGAGAACTCTTCTTAGCGAAGAACCTGAAGACCCGCTAGCGCTCAAGTCTCGCTTTTTGTCTGAAAAAGACCTTCAAACAGTTGCGGAGGATCTCGGGGTTGAGCTTGCTGTGGTTAAGGCTGTTAACGAAGTTGAATCAAGCGGACAGGGCTTTTTAGGGGACAAGCCGAAAATATTATTTGAGGGACATATCTTGTGGAGACAGCTAAAAAAACACGGTCTAGATCCTAAAGATCATGTTGCCGGCAATGAGGATGTTTTGTATAGCAGCTGGACTAGAGAGCACTATATTGGAGGTCAGAGCGAACACCTTAGACTTGATAAGGCTAAGAAAATTCATGAGAATGCTGCTCTTGAATCAGCATCTTGGGGGCTTTTTCAAATTATGGGCTTTCACTGGGAGAACTTAGGCTATAAGAGCGTGAAAGACTTTGTTAGACTTATGAATAAAAGCGAAGGCGAGCACCTTAAAGCCTTTGGAAGATTTGTAGTAGCTAATAACCTTACAAAGTATCTTAAGAACAAAGAGTGGGCTAATTTTGCCAGGCGATACAATGGGCCTGGATATAAAACAAATAAATACGACGAAAAACTGGCTAGGGCCTATCAAAAGTACAAAATTTAAGTGAAAACTAGTTCCTAAAGCTAATTTCTAAGAAATTCAATAAAGATAGTGCAATCATATAAAATTTAGGTATAATTTCCTGTTCATATTTAGAATTCACATAATTTTAATAGTTAAATTGTTTTTGTGTTGACAAAGATATAAAAATAATGGAATAATGTAAGCGGTTTAGTTATTTGGGAGGAGTTAGAAAATGCATGCAGTTATTAAAACTGGTGGTAAACAATACACCGTAAACCCAGGAGATGTTATTAACGTTGAGTTAATAGCTGGAGAGCCTGGCGACAGCGTTGAATTTAATGAAGTACTTTTGGTTGCTAACGATAAAGGAAAAGTTGATATTGGATCACCAACTGTAGAAAAAGCAGTTGTAAAGGGCAAAATCTTAAAAGAAACCAAAGGGAAAAAAATTACTGTATTTAAATTCAAGAGAAGAAAAGACTACCGTAACAAAAACGGACACAGACAACGTTACACTACGGTTGAGATCACAGATATTTTGAATTAGGAGGCAAATAGATTGTCTACAAAGAAAGGCGGCGGAAGCAGTCGTAACGGAAGAGATTCTGATGGAAAAAGATTAGGTTTAAAAAAATTCGGTGGTGAAGATGTAATAGCCGGAAATATCCTTGTCAGACAAAGAGGCACTAAGTTCCATCCAGGCACAAATGTTGGAATGGGTAGAGATCATACATTATTTGCACTGATCGACGGCAAAGTCGAGTTTCAGAAATTCGCAAATAATAAGACTAAAGTAAACATCCAACCTTCATAAGTAGACTCTTGCTGACGGGTGATGTGCGATTCACCCAACCGGCAATAATTTTAGTTTCATTTAATTTTAAGAGATATTCGGTAAATTGAGACTATTCTAATATTTTTCTTTACTAGTAAGAATTAAATTAGTATTATGAATCTAAGTACTTTAATAATGCCATATCGGATTATAAGCCATCATGACTAAGCCCGGAACTATTCAGTCAATAGCATTAGTAGTGCTCTTCGTGATATTAGCAGTTATTGTATCCGTCTTTACCTCTTATTATTTCAATTCAGCACTTACGGACCAGAAAACCAACGAACTAGTATCTATATTTAATCAGTCTGATACTAGTTTCCAAGAAACTGCAGAAAATGTTCTGAACAACAATGAGGAAGTTTACTATGTGCAGCTTCTTGATTCTGAGGGCGTTCTTTTAGAAAGCTTTGGCGATTCATCGGCCGCTATGCCTAATTCTTCAATCACTCCTATCACGACACCACAAAACAATACAATTATCGTTGGAACTTATACAAGCGAATCAAACTCAATCGCAGGATTAACAACCTCAACAGCTATATGGAGCGCTTTAATAGGTCTTGCAGTAGCAATAGTGGCAGTATTTTTAGTATCATCACTTTCTAACGGAAAATCAGACGCAATGGAAAAACTGATAGCCGGAATGAAACGTGTATCAAGAGGTGATTTAGGAAATAAGCTCGAGTCCAGCGAGGCTGGGGACAATGTGACCATGATTAGGGCATATGAAACATATAACCAGATGCTTGATCTGTTAAAGAAAAAAGACGAAACACCTATTCCGGAAGAACCGGTGTTTCAGCCGACTTTAATAGAAACTGATGAACTGGAAGAGCAAGAGGAGGAAGAAGAGTTAACTAAAAATAGAAGGGTTACGGTCATTGTGGCAAAAATTGCTGATTTTCAGGATCTAAGCACAAGTTTAGATTCTACAGAATTCAGCGCGTTTCTAGCTGATTACAGAAAATCAGCCTCATCAATTATCTCAAACTACGGCGGCGTAATAGAAGCTCTAATGAAAGACGAAATAGTGGCATTTTTCAATGCGCCGGAAGAACAAGTAAACCCAGAGCTAAAAGCCATTTGCTCAGCAGTAGAAGTGCTTCAGCACCTGGCAACTATAACAAGGGAAAGAAAACTTGAAGGGAAAATTGCCATAAGCGGAAAGATAGGAATTGGCACTAAATCCCTAACTGTTTACGGTGATAACGGAGTCCCTCAGGGAATAAAAGCAATTACCGATTCAGCAAGGGGAATCTGTGATCTTGCCCCTATTTGGAGAGTTATTGTTAGCGAGGAGCTATATCTATCCGTAAGTGAGTACGTGGAAGCAAGAGAGCTAACTTTGGGTGGAGACACTTACTACTCCATAGTTGGTGTTGAAGAGGGCGTAGTTTAAATACCAGTCAAAATATATACATCCCAGATAATATGTTGTCTCAAATATAGCACTTAGGTAATCTCTTAAACAGTTATGAGCAGAAAAAGAATAGTTGTAGCTATGAGCGGCGGCGTAGACAGCACGACGGTGGCTGCAATGCTTAAAGAAAAGGGTCATGAAGTTATAGGCATCACAATGCAGCTTTTGGACTATAAAGATGCAGAAGGGGGATGTTGTTCACTTGACCATGTGATTGACGCAAGACGCGTTGCGCAAGAGCTTGGTATTCCTCACTATGTTGTAAATTTTGTAGATTCTTTCAAAGAGCTCGTTCTAAAGGACTACGTAGAGAAATATGAATCCGGCAAAACCCCCATACCATGTGTTTTGTGCAATCAGTATGTGAAATTTGACCTGCTCCTAAAAAGAGCGCTTGAGCTGGGAGCTGACTACTTAGCAACCGGACACTATGCAAAAATAAATTATGAAAACGGCAGATACTCGCTGAGCAAAGCTGATGATGAGAACAAGGATCAAACCTATTTTCTCTATACCCTAAGTCAAAAAGAGCTAAGCCAACTAATGTTCCCACTTGGATCACTGAGAAAGGATGAGGTAAGAGATTTAGCGCGCAGTCTAAACTTAAAATTAGCTGAAAAACCAGATAGCACAGGCGTGTGTTTTGTTCCCTCTGACAATTATAGGGACTATCTTATTAGCCAAAATGCCTTTACACAATTAGAAGGCGAGATTGTTGACACAAGCGGCGAGGTACTTGGAAAGCATAGGGGCATTTATTCTTTCACAGTAGGGCAGCGAAGAGGGCTTGGGATAGCTACAGGAAAACCGATGTACGTGGTGGGCCTTGTACCTAAGGAGAACAAAGTAATAGTGGGTGAAGAAGATAAAATATACAGCAGCAAGCTGGTAGCTGAGAACCTATCGTGGGTAGAAGAAAAAAATCCAATTGAAGAAAATGGAATAGAAGTAAAAGCAAAAGTTAGAAATAGACACATTGAAGATGACGCTTTGGTAAAAATGACCTCAGAATCAAATGCAGAAATTGAGTTTAAAAACCCTCAGCGTGCAATCACACCAGGGCAAGCAGTGGTATTATATAAAGATAAAAAAGTCTTAGGGGGAGGCTGGATTAACAGGGTCTTATAGACATGAAAAGTATTTCAATAGTCACCCTTGGGTGCAAAGTAAACCAATATGATACAGCTGTAATATTAAATCAGCTTCCTAAAAGCAGATATAAAAGAGTTCCATTTTCAGACAAAGCAGATGTGTATGTCATAGATACCTGCACAGTAACTCACAGAGCAGACTCGGAGGCCAGAAATTATATTAACCGTGCTAAGAGAGCTAACCCTGATGGTCTGGTTGTAGTTACAGGGTGCTATGCCCAAGTATCGCCTGAAGAGCTTAAAGAAGTAAAGGGGGTCGATTACGTAATAGGAAACTCTCACAAGTTCACATCACTTCTCAAAATTATTAGAGAGGGTGAGCGGCAGCAAGAGCCCAAGGTTTTCATCTCAGACATATTCAAGGAAAAAAAGAAGGGATTTGAATCACCAGATATTGAAGTTTTCCCGGGAAGAACAAGAGCATTTCTAAAAGTGCAGGACGGATGCAACTATGCTTGCACATTTTGTATTATTCCAAGGGCAAGAGGACGTTCAAGAAGCCTTGATATCCCAGAGATACTAAGCCGCATGGAAAAACTAGCAAACTCCGGCTACAAGGAGATAGTACTTACCGGCGTTCATATCGCCAGCTATGGTAGAGAAATGGGATCCAGCTTCTTTGAACTGCTCAAAGAGATTGAAAAAGAGAAAATAGTAGGGCGTGTAAGATTGACTTCTTTAGACCCTGCAGATACTGAGCCTGAGCTAATAGATTTTATAGCTGACTCTCAAACTATTTGTCCGCAGTTTCATATAGCTCTTCAAAGTGGTGATAATGAAGTTCTAAAAGCAATGAGAAGAAGATACAACCAGGATAAATTTTTTGAAATAACCGATCTAATACGAAAAAGAATCCCTGATGCTGCTATTGGTTCTGATATTATGGTTGGGTTCCCCGGAGAAACTGAAGCACAATTTAACAACACCTACAATGTGGCCAAAGAATCTGCACTTACTTATTTTCATGTGTTCCCATATTCTAAGCGAAAGATGACTCCTGCTGCCAATATGCAAAATCAGGTAGCATCGGATCAAATTAAAGAAAGAAGTAAAATTCTAAGAGATCTGGGCAGCACCAAGAAACAAGAGTTTTTTGAAAAGTTTATAGGCAGATCATTTCCCGTACTAATTGAAAAAGGCTCAAAAGGCACTACTCCTAATTACATACCTGTCAGAATTGATAATCAAGGTTTAGATATAGGTCAGGAAGTAATGGTAAAAATAACTGACGTTGTTAACGAAGAAGCAGTTGGAGATTTGGTTAGTACCACAAGATAAATCCTAATTATGCCCACCTACTTAAGACTCTTCGCACTTGTATTATTCTTAATCCAATCATCATGTTACTTTGGCTATTCTTCAGGCAAAGAGCTCTCTGAGGCAAATTGGTACGATTCTGATCAAACTCTAAAAATCTGGGCCTTAGCTGACATTCAGCCCACTGATGAAGGCGATAAAGAGGCATTTGAAATATCCATTAGGGATATAAACGAAAATGTGCCTAATGTGGATTTTGCAATAGTCGCCGGAGACATAGTGAATAAAACTGATGAAGAAGTATTTGATTGGTACGTGGAGACAAGAGATAGATCATATATAAACGAGTGGTATGAAATTATAGGAAACCACGATTTAAAATCTGACATGGGCGAGCTTTTTCGTGAAAAGCTTCGTCAGGAAGTCAATTATGCATTTACAAAGGATAATATGCTGTTTATTTTCATGTCTGACTCTGAAAGGGGAAAACCTACTGTAATATCAGATGAGACATTTCTATGGTGGAAGGATTTAGTTGTTAACAACCAAGATAAGATTATTGTAGTAACAACCCATGCACCACTTGAAGACAGCGGTATCCCTTTTTCTTCCTTTACAGACAGACAGGTCATAGATTCAGAGCGTTTCACTAAAGTATTAGAAGAATATGATGTAGACCTTTGGCTATCAGGCCATCTACATATCCCTCATGGGGTCATGAACAACATTGTGGAGAAAGACAAGTTCAATGGAACAATATTTGTTCATATCTCCTCAATCCGTCCAGAAATCATGGGCTTTAAGGATTCTGAGTCCAGAGTCATAACATTTGCCTGTGGATACGACAAGGTACTCATACAGTCCAGAAACCATGAAGAGGGCGAGTTTGACACCAACCACAACAGGGTTTTTAAGCTCTCTAAAAAATATGATTGTGAACCTTCTTCCAATTAATTACATCCAAATATTAGTAGCAGAATTTTAGATAGATATTTAATACTATATATAGAGATGGGAAGATGGAAATTGGATTTATCAAGAAACTGATAAATGTCATTTCAACTGGCGAAAATCAACCATTAAACAACGCAAGTGATGAAGAGTTAGTTAAAGCATTTGCTGACAACGGTGATGAAGCAGCCTTTGAAGAAATTGTTAACAGATACTCTGATAAAATTTACGGATTTGCGCTCAGGATTACTCGTAATGCTAATGATGCAGAAGAAGTTTTCCAGGAAGTATTTCTAATATTAGCAAAGAAGTTAAGCACATTCAGAGGAGAATCTAAATTCTCAAGCTGGCTATATAGGGTTACAGCAAATACGAGCTATATGTACCTGCGTACTCAAAAAAAACATGACAGCAACTTAAGCCTTGAAACCTATTCGCCTTATGATGAAGAGGGCACTCTTATGGGCAAAATAATGTATAAGGATTGGAGCTCCAGACCTGATATAATTATTTTCAGCAAAGAGGCTCTTGAAATTATTGACAAATCGATTAATGATTTACCTGAGTCCTACAGAACTGTTTTTCATCTAAGAGATATAGAAGGTCTTTCAAACGAAGAAGTGGCAGATGTACTTGAGCTTTCCATATCCGCAGTTAAATCGAGACTTCATAGAGCTAGGCTCTTTCTTAGGGATAGGTTGTCTGACTACTTTTATGAATGGAGAAAATAGATATGTTTATGTGTAAAGACGTGGTCGAAAACATAATGGTTTATATCGATGATGAACTCGATTTAGAGACCCTTAAAGAGCTAGAGAAACATACTGGCGTCTGTCCGGAATGTATGGCCTTTGTTAACACCTATCGAAGAATGTTGGAAGTTACAGGAAAATTAAAAGAGAAACACTTTGTTACCCCTGATGTAAGAAACCGTCTAAGAGTACTACTTAAATCAAAGATAAAACCTTGCTAATATATTTGACAATATACTTTAGTTAGAATCCTGACCTTTAGTTTCCACATTAAATCCTGTGCTCAGTCCAGGTTGAGCTTGATTAATCTGATAGTAAATTGCGGTTGCTCTGTCTGAATCGCCGAGCTGTTCGTATGACAGGGCCATGTGCATTTTTGCAATTGTTAAATAAGGGCTTTGAGGCTCAGTTATTTCCGAAAGATAATCTATGGCTTTCTGCCATTCATTTTGGTTGAAATAAGCCAAACCTTGAGTGAGCTTTGCTGAATCTACCAGCATTGGCTCATCTGTTTCATTCGCCTTAAAACGATCGAGCAAGCTTAGAGACTCCTGGTAATTCCCCTCATTAAAATTAATCATTGCCGCATAATAAAGTGCTACGTTTGAAACCCCGCTATTCGGGTGTTCTTTTTCAAGTTCCAAGAAACCAGCTAGAGCTCCTTCAGTGTCGCCTGAATCTAATTTATTCATAGCGCTTTGAAACATATTGTTTGCTTCGATTCCCTGATTCTGCGAGCTCGTGTTAATAAAGAATGCTCCTACCAAAACAACTATAACTACTACTACTGCTATCAGAATTTTTTTTGCGTGATCAGATGTAAAATCAACAATTCGCCCGACCGTTTTATTAAATTCGTCAGGCTGCTTTAGATCTTTTTCAGTATATTTTATTTTTGTAGACATAGGGGGAAATTATAATCAGAGCTTAAAGAATTACAAGATCGGCGCACTTAAATCGTAAGAATAACCCAGTGATAATCCTTGCAGATTGCAGTGTGTAAAGCTACACTTCTAATGGAGAAACTATAATGCTAAAACGACTCTCTATATTGCTTATACTTATGTCAGCATTCAGTTTTTATCTGAGCTATGCAGATACAGATAAAGAACCAGCTGAAAAAGAACAGAACTCCACTGATACTCTGCCGCCCAATGATATAGTTCTAATTCAGATAAACGGAACTATAAACCCGGCAACTCTTGATTATATAAAAGCAGGTCTCAATGAAGCTGAAGCTAAATCCGCAGGCGCTTTGTTTATACTTTTAGATACACCAGGCGGACTGCTCACTTCTACCAAGGAAATAGTAAAGCTTCTTTTAAACTCTCCGATTCCAGTGGTTGTTTATGTATCCCCAAGCGGCGCTTCAGCCACATCAGCAGGAGTGTTTATTACAATGGCGGCTAATGTCGCGGCAATGGCCCCTGGAACCAGCATAGGCGCTGCCGCTCCCGTATCACTTAGCCCGCGAGGTAAGCAGCCTGAAAATAAAGACCAGTCTCCGAGTACGGACAAGAAGGATGAAAAGGAAGGGAAATCAGAGGAAAAAACTAATGAAGATGTAATGAGCGAGAAAATTGAAAATTATGCTTCTTCATTTATTGAGAGTATTGCTGAGCATAGAGGACGTAATGTAGAGTGGGCGATTGATGCAGTTAGAGAGAGCGATTCCATAACTGCGACCAAGGCGCTTGAGTTAAAAGTAATAGATATTGTATCTCCTAGCTTAAGTGAACTGCAAACACAGATAAACGGTATGAAAGTTAATGTGCCCAGCGGCGAAGTCACACTTAACACAAAAGACGCCAAGATTGAAAGGATTTCCATGAGCCCCAAACAAAAGTTAATTGATGTATTAAGCACCCCAGATATCGCATTTCTTTTATTATCCTTAGGCTCACTTGGTCTTTTGTTAGAATTCTATAACCCTGGACTAATTTTCCCTGGAGTAGCCGGAGTAGTTTGCCTAATGTTGGGCTTTGTATCATTTCAGATTCTTCCATTTAACTACGCAGGAGTTGTGCTTCTAGCGGTTGCTCTTGGGTTGTTTATAACAGAGGTCTATGTGTCTAGCTACGGGCTTTTGACGACAGGAGGGGTTATAAGCTTTGCACTGGGAGCGCTGTTATTGTTTGACACTCCTGACTCTGATGTCAGAGTAGGGTACGGAGTAGTAATAGCCTCTACGGCTGCTATAGTTCTATTTTTCGGCTATGTGCTGTTCTATTTAATCAGAGCTCAAAAGCTGGCACCACAGATGGGCATGGAAGGAATAGTAGGGCAGGAAGGAACAGCGGCTTCTGATATACTTCAGAGCGGTAAGGTCTATATAATGGGAGAGTACTGGGATGCCCAGAGTGATCAGCCGATAAGTGATGGAGATAAAATAAAAGTTGTAGAATCTAAAAAAGGGTTCAAACTTAAAGTAGAAAAAATCTAACAATAACATCAGGAGGCAGCAAAAATGTTTTCACCTGTATTTATTTTCATAGGAATTATAGCGCTTTTCATATTATCGGGAATAAAAATTCTAAACGAGTATGAAAGAGGGGTAGTTTTCAGATTGGGAAGGATTGTCGACCTTAAAGGCCCCGGTTTTAAATGGATCATACCCATGGTAGATAAGATGACAAAGATAAGCCTTCGTCTTATCACAATGGATGTGCCTCCTCAGGACGTTATAACCAGAGACAACGTATCTGTAAAAGTAAACGCAGTCGTTTACTTTAGGGTGGTGGATCCGATTAAAGCAGTAATTCAGGTAGAGAACTTTTTGTATGCAACTTCTCAGCTTGCCCAGACTACCCTTAGGAGCGTGCTAGGTCAGGTTGAGTTGGATGAATTACTTGCAGAAAGAGAAAAACTAAACCTAAAGCTTCAGGACGTACTAGATAAACAGACAGATGCCTGGGGAATTAAAGTTACTTTGGTTGAGCTTAAATATGTTGACCTTCCAGAGGACATGAAGCAGATCATGGCTCGTCAGGCTGAGGCAGAAAGAGAAAGAAGAGCTAAGATTATCAGCGCAGAGGGTGAATTCCAGGCAGCTCAGAAACTAACCGAAGCATCAGAAATATTGGGCCAAAGCCCTATGTCACTTCAGCTAAGATTTTTGCAGACTCTAACTGAGATGTCAGGCAATCAAAGCTCAACAATTGTATTCCCTCTTCCACTGGATCTCTTGAAGCCATTTTTTGAAAAGGGATTACCTAACGTTATAAAAAATCCTCCAAGCGGATCAGAAGATAATAAGTGGGGCGCAAAAGAAAACGAATAAGACAATCATTACACTGGGAGAATAAATTGCTGAGATTACTACTAATAACGACTCTTAATATATCTATGCTACTTGTACTTGGAGCATGCGGATCAGATGATAATAAACAGGATGCCAGTCAAGAAACTCGTACTTCCGAAACATCAACATCCACCTCTTCCACTTCAGAGCCTGTAGACGGAGATTGGCTGATGTATCACCTCAGCGCCGAACCTGCAACACTTAACCCAATTACTGCAACCGACGCATACGAGGGTACAGTAAACAGCGGCAAGATTTATGAGACCCTAATTGAAAGAAATAACGAGACCCTTGAGCTTGAGCCCCTGTTGGCTGAGTCATGGGAAATTTCTGAGGACAAGCTTAAATTTACTTTTAAGATAAGAGAGGGAATAAAGTGGCACGACGGCAAGCCATTTACCTCTGAAGATGTGGTGTTCTCATATAAAACCATAATGAACCCAAAGGTAGACAGTCCGCAGTTAAGGGCATACTTTCAGGAAATAAGAGACGTTAAAGCAATAGATGATTTAACAGTAGAATTTACTTATGCAAGACCATACTTTTTGGCCTTAGAATTTTGCGGTGGCATGCCAATTGTGCCAAAGCACATATTTGATAAAGGCGACTTCAACACTAACCCTGCAGGCAGATC
>JBCCIH010000010.1 GCA_039028315.1 Thermodesulfobacteriota bacterium
CAGCAAGGTACTTTGCGGCGCAGCTGCAGCGCCAAAGTAGGTCCGACCAAGGATCAACTGCCCAGATGTCGTACGAACCACAAAGGGGATAGCAGGCATAATGACTAAATCATCTTTGGCAATTAAGAGATGGTTTTCGATTTTAATATCTGGAAATGATTCAAACATTTTGGTATACAGCTCTTCAAAAACCTGAGGGCCTTTTTTATTCTGAGTTGGAAGAAGGTCATTATGGTTTACAAAGTCGGGATGAAGTAGCTCTTGCAAAAGACTTAAATTTCGTTGGTTAAATGCATCATCAATTAGACTTCTCACAAGAGTCTTATTCTTATCTTCCTGATTCATAATACTGCAATATTACCAGAAAAGTAGGACTGTGGTTTTACAACAACTTTTGAAGATCTTCATCTGAGAGCTCAATCGGTTCAACGGTCTCGTTGATATTCTCTCTGAAATGATTTAGATCAAGCCCGAGCAGGTAGCAGCTTAAAAGTGAGCGTATATGTTTGTGCATTACAACAAGAACTTTTTCCCCGGGATATTTAAGAGCAATCTCTCTAATTGTGCGTACAATTCGCTGCTGAACTTGTGCAAGGGTTTCCGGAGCATTTGGAAGCGGGATTGAAGCATCAGCTTCGTTCCACCATTTGTAGAAGTCGCTGTTAGTATCAGCAAGAAGGTCTTCATACTTTTGTCCGTTCCAGTCCCCGTGATCTAACTCTCTTAGATCCTTGTGAATATCTAGCGGGATGCCAATCCTATCAGCGTATGATTTTGATGTGTCATGCGCCCTTTTTAGCGGGCTTGTGACAATTCTGTCAAAGTTAAGAGCTTCGATAAGCGGAAACGTCTCTTCAATCTCAGCCCATCCAACATCGCAAAGAGGACGATCGATTGTGCCGATTAGGCGCCCTTCTAAATTCCAGTCTGTTTTGCAGTGTCTTCCTAGATATATTTTCGCGGTTTGCGGTGAATCACTCATGTTAATTCCAACCTAATATGTATGTTTTATTTTAAATCAGGCATCAATATACCAGTGGGTCTTTGATTTACAAATTTTTTAATTTACTGCAGTTTCCTGCTTCGCGGGCTTTTTCTTTTTTACAGGAGGTTCCGTAGCTTTTTGAGCTTTTAGCTTGCTGCTCTTTTTTAGGTCCGGCAAGTAAGTACCGCCCAATTTGACATGCCCTTTGTCAACCCCGTCACTTAGTCTCTCAATTATGTAGTCTCTATCTAGACCCATAATATTTACTCCATGGTCAGACTCAACCAGGCAAAGCATTTTCATGCTCTTTCCGTTTTGATTAGCTAACTCATATATGGCTGAATAATTAAGTAGAGCCGCTTCAACTGTTCCGCAAGGAAGTGAGGGGTTACTGGCTCCTGCATGATACTCGCTCTTGCCAAACCAGTTGGGATCTGGATAGCCATGGAAATGAAGAATCGGAAGACCGTCTTTAATTAGATCCGGAGCATAAAGCGATGTTGCAACTGCTTGCGCCAAGATTACATATGTATCAAAGGATGGTCTAATATCCTTTCGGTTTAAATCTACACCTTTGGGTGTTTCTAAGTGAAGCTTTCCTTTTATTACTCCAATTCTTACTATGTCTGTGTTAGGATCAAGATTAGTTTTATTGCTGCCGGAGCGAGATGTTGCAATCCAAATATCGGGGACCTGCTGGTATATCTCCTTTCCTCTAATTAGAGTTTTGACATACCACCTGCCCTTGGAGTTCTCCCTTACCATATCATCATCAATGCTCTCGACTTTTTTAAGCTTATCCCATGTGGACTTGCTAATGGTGACCTTGCCTTCATATTTAGGAGCTTCGGCAAGTGCGATGAAACCATATGAGACCCCTGTTCGTCCTTCGAGAATTTTTACGACCACGTCTTTATGTGACTGTCTTTTTACTTTGTCGCTAAAAGAGGAGCCCTGTGGGAAAAGGTTTGTAGATTTAACCATTCTTCCTAGCTCTGCAAGCTGTGTTGGAAAATCCGTCTCTTTTGGATCATATTCACCTTTTTTAAACCTATTTAGTACAGGCGGTTTAATTGGTGCGTAAATCTTAGGAATTAAGGAGTTCATTACAAAATCGTCCATGTCCTCATTTAGGTAAATCGAGTCAGATAGGTTCATATTAACTAGAGAGAATTTATCAGGTGCTATACCCATAATTATCTCTGACATGGTTGCAATTAGGTTTTGCATACCGATTGCTATCTTTCTGTCATAGGTTGTATTTTTATCAGCAAATTCAGGCTCAAGCGGCATAAGTGTGATTATTTGAGTGTTAAAAGGATCCTGAACATATCTTGCTGTAAAATCATCTGCCCAGCCGCTGACTTTTAATATCTCCATAACCGACATATCGGGTTTACGAAGATATCCATACATCCTCTCTGCTACGTTACTAAAAAAAGTTCTTGCAATCGAGTACTCCCTTCTTACATCGACAACGGCGTGAATATTTCTTTTAACTTTCCTGGTTCTGAGCACTTTTGATATAAGGCCATCGGGAAGCTCTGCCGCCTCATCCCAAGGGATTACCTGAACACCGTGTTCTTTTAACTTTTTCTCAAGTGTTTCTCTAAACCTTATTACTATCTGGTTTCCATAATTATTGGGGAGCGGCCTGAAGGTAACCCTTACTCTTTTGGCCATCTCTAAAGGTTTTCTAGGATTTACTAAGTCTTTTTGCGGCGGCATACCCGAAAGACTTAAAATTGTTTTCAGTTCTAAATCTGCAAATTGCTGACTATCCATTATTTCTCTCCACTACTATCTTCCCACAAAATGCTTAAACATATCTTAAAAGTAATTCTTAAATACGGCGGATTAGATATTTACCACAAAATAGAATTACAATAGCCTATCAATTATAGACTATTGATAGGGCTTACTCAATAAGTCTGGGTTAGTAATTATTAACGAGTAAGTAGATAAATCAAGGTGGGATTAAATTTTTTCCTCAACGTCAGGCAAGGTGGCCTCTTCAACTGCCAACACTTCTTCCATTTGTTCTCTGACAATATGCATTAGCTTTTCTCTGCCCTCTCTTCCTTTCGGAAGCTCATCAACAGAGATTGGGGGAAGTATTCTTATCTTCATAGTTCCGGGGTATGCCTTTCTTGAACTTTTTGGCAAAAGCTTTCTACCACCGGCTATTACCATTGTTACGACAGGCACTCTTGCAAGCACAGCAATCAGAAATCCGCCTTTTTGAAATGGTAGCAGCTTTCCATCATCACTTCTTGTGCCTTCAGGAGCAACAACCACAGAAGGGCCTAAGCGTATTTTCTCAACTATCTTTTTAACTTCCTTGGTATCTGATCTGGATCCGTCTCTTGCCACAAGGTGATGGCCTGATAGGATGGAAACCCATCCGATAAAAGGAATTTTACCTACTTCCTTTTTCATAATAGCTCGCCAGTCTATGGGTAAAATCGACATATAGGCCAAAATATCAAGAGCGCTTTGATGATTAAACATTATTATGCAAGGCTCTTTCGGGAGATTTTCAAGACCCTTAACATCAATCTTGATACCCCCTGCCCATAAATTCGTTTTTGCCCATGGCTTTACCGCGTATTTAGTAACCCATGGACGATATGTTAGAGACAAAATCATCCCCACTATTCCATAAAAAATTGTGAAAACAGTAAATATTAGTGCGCAGTATATTGTTCGTATCATTTTTAATTATCCAAGAGCTAATCGAGTTTTATTTTTCATCTAGATTTATTGGTTAGAAAACCTTTGTCAAGCACACATTATATTAAGCGCCCCCGGGAGTATTTCAACACTGTGAACACCTTCTTCCATATAGAAAGGCTCGCCATCCGTATGTGCGGGAACCGTTTGGTCTAATCTGATCTCCATTTTTGTCCCGGTTTTAATATCAACCTCATCTAGACCTGAATGAGAGCCCTCAAGAACCTTAGGTATTTTTATAAGCCTGTTAGCGATAGACATGTTTTTTATTACATGAAAGTCCAAGAGTCTATCATCTATTTTGGCATCGGGCGCGAGTTTGAACTTGCCCCCTTGGTAGAGACCATTTGATGCCCCAGTTAAAAGGAGAGAGCCTTGATATTCCCAATCTCCAATTTTTATCTGAACCTCAAATCCTTTAAATCCGATAGCTTCCTGTACAGATCCTAGTAGATAGCCGAACTGCCCTCTAAGGAGTTTCAAATTTTTAAATCTATGCGCAACAGCACCGTCTAATCCTATGCCGAGACCGTTTATAAAATATCTATCGCCCAGTTTGCCTACGTCAACTTGGTTTTGTCTGCCCGAAAAAACGGTTTCCACCGCCTGTTTTATATCAAGCGGTATTGATGCCGACTTTGGAAAATCATTGCCGCTTCCAGAGGGTATAATTCCAAATATTACATCACTCTCGATTTGCCCCTCCGCTGTCATAAGACCATTTACAATTTCATGGGATGTACCGTCTCCACCAACAGAAATAATATGGGTGTACCCTTCATCTACCGCCTGTCTTGCAAATCTCTTTGCTTGCCCGGGTTTAGAAGTAAACTGAAGATCGTACTTAATCTCTTTATCTGATAAATATTCTCTAATAAGTTCAGATGCGCTGTTAGATCTTCCGTGGCCGGCAGTAGGATTTACGATAAATATGTAATTTGGCTCTTTCAATATTTCCTCTTTGCTGTAAAATTCCCTACAGTTTACCACAGCAGATTTTTTTTGTGGTATAACTTTATTGGTCGCAAATACTTGATAAACACAATATTTTATGTTAAATATCTTCGTTTATTTATAACTGGTCTGACAATAACAGGAGGCTTTTTTAATGGCAGAAGAAACACAACAGTCTGAGGCGGCAAACGAAGCAATAAGCATGAAGCAGCTTCTAGAAGCCGGCGTTCATTTTGGTCACCAGATTAGTCACTGGAACCCAAAAATGAAGGACTATATATTTGGAAGCAGAAATGGTATTCACATAATAGATCTGCAGCAAACA
Source organism: Thermodesulfobacteriota bacterium (assembly GCA_039028315.1). Taxonomy (NCBI): domain Bacteria; kingdom Pseudomonadati; phylum Thermodesulfobacteriota; species Thermodesulfobacteriota bacterium. The sequence continues at coordinate 4,998 of JBCCIH010000010.1, forward strand.
GTTGGTCTATTTAAAAGCGCTTATAACTTCGTAAGAGACGTTGTTGCAGAAGGCGGAGAAGTCCTATTCGTGGGCACTAAAAAGCAGGCTCAGGGAATAATTGCCGAAGAGACTGAAAAATCCGGCATGCCTTATATCAACACACGCTGGCTGGGCGGAACTCTTACTAATTTCCCAACGATTAGAGCTAGAGTTGATTACTTGCTTGAGCTCAAAAAGCTTGAAGAAGAAGGTCACATGGACCATCTTCCTAAAAAAGAGGTTAAAAACCTAAGACGTGAAATGCAAAAGTTAGAGCACCTACTTGGCGGAATCGTTAATATGAAGAGTATTCCTCAGGCTCTATACATTGTAGATACTAGAAAAGAACACATCGCGGTAAACGAAGCAAGAAAATTAGGTATACCAATAGTCGGAGTCGTTGACACTAACTCAAACCCGGATGATGCGGATTTAATTATTCCCAGCAATGACGATGCAATAAGGGCGATTAAGCTTTTCACATCTAGAATCTCTGATGCCTGCGTGGAAGGAAGACACATTTATGAGCAGAAACTTCAGGCAGGTGAAGTAGAGGTTAAAGAAGAAGAATCAAATGTAGTAGTTGAAAGAAAGGTATTTGTCTTTAAGGAATTCGGCGAAGAAGGCGATCAGGAAGCCACAACTTCAGTTGCAGTATCTGAATCTGCACCTGGTGAGTCGCCTCAGCCAACTGAACAGCCAGTTGAAATTCCTGCAGAGAAACAGGCTACTGAACAAACTCAAGCACCATCAGAAACTGCAGCTCCAGCAGAGCCAACACCACAAGAACCCGCTCAAAGCGAACCAGAATCACAAGAGCCTGCACAGACTGAAGCAGAAACCGAGAAGGAGGATTAGAATTACAATGGCCGAAATAACAGCACAAATGGTCAAAGATCTTAGGGATTCAACCGGAGCCCCATTTATTGACTGTAAAAAAGCACTTGAAGAAGTATCAGGAGATATGGACAAAGCCCTTGATATATTAAAAATCAGAGGCGTAGCAAAAGCGTCTAAGAAAGTAGGCAGAGACACCCCTGAAGGGACAGTAATGTCATATATACATGCCGGCGGCAAGATTGGAGTAATGGTTGAAATCAATTGTGAGACCGACTTTGTAGCAAGAAATGAGGAGTTTCAAGAATTCGCAAGAGAAGTAGCTATGCAGATAGCTGCTGCCAATCCGATATATGTAAGCAAAGAAGATGTTCCTGAAACAGACCTTGAAAAGGAAAAAGAAGTTATGAAAGCACAGGTAATTGAGTCCGGAAAACCTGCTGACATAGCTGACAAGATTGTTGAGGGCAAAATTGAAAAATATTATGAAGAAGTTTGCCTTCTTAATCAGACCTACATTAGAGATACCAAATTAAAAATTGACGACATTCTACAAGCATTAATCGCTAAAATTGGCGAGAATATTAAAGTCAGAAGATTCGTCAGGTTTCAATTAGGAGAGCCTTTAGATTAAAATATAACTATGTCATCCTCTAATACTTCTTCAGAGAAAGAACCAGCATATAGAAAAGTACTTCTAAAATTAAGCGGGGAAGCTCTTCAAGGAGAACAAGGGTATGGCATTAGTTCACAAACCTTAGAAACAATCTCAAACGAGATTGCCGAAGTTAGCAGACTTAATATACAGATAGCCATAGTAATCGGCGGCGGCAACATTTTCAGAGGGGTTGCAGGATCGTCTGAAGGAATTGACCGTTCAACCGGCGACTATATGGGCATGCTGGCAACTGTAATGAATGCACTCGCGCTTCAGGACTCACTTGAAAAAAAAGGTGTTCACACCAGAGTTCAGACCGCACTTAACATTGAGAGGGTGGCGGAACCATATATTAGACGAAGGGCAGTAAGACACTTAGAGAAAGGAAGAGTTGTAATTTTTGCCGCCGGAACCGGGAATCCTTTTTTTACAACTGATACTGCTGCAACTCTTAGAGCTCTTGAGATAGGGGCTGATTTAATTCTAAAAGCTACCAAAGTTGACGGGGTATATGACAAAGACCCGATGCAATATGATGACGCGGTAAAATACTCTAAACTTACCTACATGGAAGTATTAAAAAACGAGCTCAAGATCATGGATGCGACAGCTATTTCTTTGTGTATGCAGGGTAGCATTCCTATAATTGTATTTAATTTATTTGAAACTGGTAATATAAAAAATGTTATAATGGGACAAGAAATAGGAACAATTGTAAGGAGTGATAACGATGTGTGACAACATGCTAAACGATATTATTGACGATACTGAGCAAAGGATGAATAAGACCTTATCTGCATTTAACTCAGAGCTTACTAAGATCAGAACAGGTAGAGCTTCGTCAGCTCTTGTGGATCACATAATCGTTGATTATTACGGAGCTGAGACTCCGATAAACCAAATGGCTACAGTTTCTGTACCAGAGTCTAGAACAATATTGATACAACCTTGGGATGCAACTGCTGTAGGAGAAGTTGAAAAAGCACTTATGAAATCTGAATTAGGCATTAATCCCTCAAACGATGGTAAGGTGATTAGGCTTAATATTCCAGCGCTCACAGAAGATAGGAGAAAGGAGTTAGTCAAATATGTGGCCAAGGTAGCTGAGGACTTTAGGGTTTCAATCAGGCAAACGCGTCATGATGTTAATCATTTTGTAAAATCTCTTGAGAAAGAAGAGGGAATTCCAGAGGACAGAGTTAAAAAGAATCTTGATAACGTGCAGAAGTTAACTGATAAGTTCATAAAAGACATAAACGAAATGCTTGAGAAAAAAGAAAAGGAAATTCTTGAAGTCTAAACAACTTAAGCTTCTATTTTATTAATCCCGCCCATATACGGAACTAGCACATCAGGAATCACGATACTTCCGTCTTCCTGCTGATTATTCTCTAATATCCCAATCACAGTTCTGCCCACTGCTAGCCCAGAGCCGTTTAGTGTGTGTGCAAATCTGGTCTTTCCGCCTTCATTAGGCCGATATCTAATTGACGCCCTTCTAGCTTGGAAATCCTCAAAGTTACTGCAAGAGGATATCTCTCTGTAGGTATTCTCACTTGGCACCCAAACCTCTAAATCGTAAGTCTTGGCTGATGAAAACCCCATATCACCTGTGCATAAGATAACTACTCTATACGGAAGCCCTAGGAGCTGCAGAATCTTCTCCGCATTCTCAGTTAGGGATTCGTGTTCCTCGTATGAGCTTTCGGGACTTGAAAATTTAACTAATTCGACCTTGTTAAACTGATGCTGACGAATAATTCCTCTTACGTCCTTACCGTATGAGCCTGCCTCACTTCTAAAACAAGGTGTGTAGGCGACATATTTAATTGGAAGCTCACTCTCTTTTAAAATCTCATCACGGTGAATGTTAGTGACCGGAACTTCAGCTGTGGGTATTAGGTAATAATTCGTATCTTTAATCTTAAATAAATCCTCTTCAAATTTAGGAAGGTTCCCGGTTGCGATAAAGCTGTCGGTGTTTGCCATAAAAGGAGGCAGCACCTCTTTGTATCCATGCTCACTCGTATGAACATCTAGCATAAAGTTTATAAGTGCCCGCTCAAGTCTCGCTCCAAGGCCCTTATATAGCGCAAACCTTGCGCCGGTTATCTTGGCCGCTCTGTCTAGATCTAAAATATCTAAAGCGCTGCCTAATTCGATGTGGTCTTTAGGCTGAAAATCAAACTCTCTAAGAGCTCCCCATTTTCTTATCTCTAAATTGTCCTCATCGCTTTTCCCTTCTGGAACACTATCATTAGGCAGGTTAGGTATGGTCAGCATAAAAGCACGAAACTCATCTTCTGCTTTTGATCTTAGCTCACCTAGATCCTTGATCTTAGATGAGAGTTCTTTCATCTCTTCCTGAAGCGCTTTAGCTTCATCCTTTTTACCCTCCCTCATAAGCTCGCCCACTTTTTTAGAACCTACGTTTCTCTCACGCTCAAGCTCTTCAACTTTTTTAATAATTTCTTTACGCCCAAGATCGAGTGCCCTGAACTGGTCAAAATCTATCTGGGCACCTCTTGAGTCTAATTTGCGTTTCACATCAAGCATATTTTCTTCTATAAGTTTTGAATCAATCATTAAGATTTATCCTTTTTGGAATCCGTACTATGTTAAGCACTTATTTTGGCTTTTAATCTATCATCAGCAATTTCTCTTTTCAAATTAGTGCTGTAAAATAATATAAGGAGATTTTAAATAATGTCGCTTGGAAAAGGTATTGAACTCACCTACATGGGTCATTCGACCTTTAAAATCAAATCTGTAGAAGGGAAAATCATCATAGTAGACCCGTGGGTTTACGGAAACCCTATATGCCCTGAAAAACTCAAAAAGATCGACAAAGTAGACATACTAGCTGTTACACATGCCCATTTTGAACACATTGGTGACAGTGTTAAACTCGGCCATGAACATAAACCTAAAGTGGTGGGTATACATGAGATATGCGTATGGTTAAGCGACAAGGGCGTTGAGAACATAATCACTCTGAATAAGGGTGGAACACAAGAAATTGACGGAATAAAGTTTACGATGGTACATGCTGACCACAGTTCCCTTATACAGGAAGAAAACGGAACAATTACCTATGGCGGCGAGGCAGTGGGATATGTGATTGAGTTTGAAAACGGATTTAAGATATATCACGCTGGTGATACGGCTGTATTTAGTGACATGAAAATAATTTCAGAAATTTACAAACCTGAGCTTGTTATGCTGCCAATAGGTGATTTGTTTACTATGTCTCCCTCTGAGGCTGCGCATGCATGCAGATTTTTAAATCCTAAGTATGTTATCCCCATGCACTATGGGACGTTCCCGCTACTTGCCGACGCACCGGATGATATAAGAAACCTAACTCAGGATATGAAAGAAACTCAGGTAATTGAATTGAAACCTGGCGATACTTTGAGATAAACTATTTTTTATGAGATATAGTTATTAATAACCAAATATAACTAAAGGACGGATAACTAATATGCGAAGAAGCAAATACTTATTACTATCTATTCTTCTAACCGTATTCTATTTAGCATCATGTGACTCAGACGGGAATAATAACACTACTTCACCCGAGCCAACGCCTATGCCTACTCCATCCCCAACTCCGGATCCGGGGCTTGAGAACCAGTTTGGACTAATAAACACATTTACAGGTCTGTTTTTTGATAAACCTCTTGATGTACAAAATGCCGGGGACGGCACAAACCGTTTGTTCGTTGCCGAGCAAAGAGGTGTGATTATGGTACTCAACAACCTTCCTGGCCTACAAAACGGCGAGTTAATTCAGCGAAATGTCACCTCTGATATGTTTTTAGATATTCGGGACCGCATATTATTCGATGATAGCGAGCAAGGACTGCTTGGTTTTACATTTCACCCAAATTTTACAAATAACGGATATGTCTATGTTCATTACACAGCAAGCAATCCAAGCAGAAGCGTTGTTTCCAGATTTGAGGTTAGCTCGAACAACGCAGACCTTGTAGATACACAAACTGAGCTTGTAATACTAGAAATTCCTCAGCCCCACCCATTTCATAACGGCGGACAGCTTGTGTTTGGCCCGCAGGACGGATATTTATACATCTCAATGGGCGATGGCGGCCCCGCAGGCGGCCTAGGAACAGGTCAAGATCTAACTGACCTTCTTGGAACAATTATCAGAATTGATGTAAATAATACTCAAAATGGACTTAACTATTCGATACCACCGGACAATCCATTTGCTAACAATAACCAGGGTATTAGAGAAGAAATCTATGCTTATGGGCTGCGTAATCCATGGAGAGTCGCCTTTAACGAGATGTCTGGAAGACTATGGTCTGGAGATGTAGGCGAGGCCTCAAGAGAAGAGCTTAACATAATTGTAAATGGAGCTAACTACGGCTGGTCAATTACGGAAGGAACTCAGTGTATACAGCAAGGATGCAATCCATCAGACTTTGAGCTTCCGGTGCTTGAGTACGGAAGATCAACAGGGGGCTCCGTAATAGGCGGGGTATTTTATTATGGCAACGAGTTTCCGGAGCTTACCGGCATGTATTTATATGCTGATTTTGTATCTGGAAGGGTATGGGCGCTGCAATACGATGGATTTAATGTAGTGCAGAACGTTCAACTATTGAATTTCAATGCATTCTCTATTGTCGCATTTGGCTTAGATGAACAGGGAGAGCCATATATTGCATCATTTGACGGAAATATCTATAGGCTTGAGCGTCTAGATTAAATCATCAACACTCAGGATTACTTGCGAGCTCCAAATTAACCTTTGCTTTATTGTCAGATCTATAAAAAATCTAATGATATTCGTAGAATAATTCGATATTTACCCTCGGTTATATATTTGACAACAAATATAAGTTATGATAATTATTAACGTTTGATTTTTAACAGGAGAGGTGTATTTAGCGCCCATGTTTGAAGGAATATCAGAGAAATTAAACACAACTTTAAAAAGAGTAAGAGGCTATGGGAAGCTCAGCGATAGCAATATCGAAGAGGCTTTGCGAGAAGTAAGACTCAGTCTACTAGAAGCGGATGTTAACTTTAAAGTTGTAAGAGACTTTATTAACTCTGTTAAAGAAAGGGCTTTGGGACAGGAAGTGCTTCAAAGCTTATCGCCCGGGCAGCAGTTTGTTAAGATCGTACATGAAGAGCTAATTAGCGTATTGGGCGATCAGAGCTCTGAGCTTGACCTAAAGGCAAGCCCGCCAGTAGGCATTATGCTGATTGGTCTTCAGGGATCTGGTAAAACCACCTCTGCTTCTAAAATTGCAAGATTCTTAAAAGACAAATTAAATAGAAATCCGTATTTAGTGCCGGCAGACGTCTACCGTCCAGCAGCTATCGATCAGCTTAAGGTGTTGGCAGGTCAAATAGATGTTGGAGTCTATGATACGCCTGCAGGATCAAATCCAGTGGATATTGCTCAGGATGCGATGGAAGTTGCCCGCACAAACGGTCATGACACAGTAATCATAGATACCGCGGGAAGACTGCACATAGATGAAGAGCTCATGGATGAGCTTAGAAATATCAAATCTGCAGTAAATCCTCATCAGGTTCTTCTTGTGGCTGATGCGATGACAGGTCAGGACGCTGTAAATGTTTCCTCAAGCTTCAATGAGGCAATTGACATTGACGGCGTTGTGCTTACAAAAATGGACGGGGACGCAAGAGGCGGTGCGGCCCTATCAATTAAAGCGGTTACGGGCAAGCCTATTAAGTTCTTTGGTACGGGCGAGAAATTAGATGCCATTGAAGTATTTCATCCCGACCGTATTGCTTCACGAATTCTGGGAATGGGAGATGTTCTAAGCTTTATTGAGAAAGCACAGACCGCGTTTGAAGATAAAAAAGCTGAGGACATGGCTAAAAAGCTAATGAAAAAGCAGTTTTCATTGGCCGATTTCAAAGAAGCAATGCTTACAATGAATAAAATGGGCTCACTTGAGAGTATGACTCAGATGATCCCAGGAATGAAACAAGTTTCAAAAGACCCTAAAGCGCTTGAGACTGCTGAGAAAGAAATGAAGAAAACAATTGCTATAATTGATTCAATGACTCCTAAGGAAAGGCATAATCATGCCATCATAAACGGCTCTCGCAGAAAACGTATCGCAAAAGGAAGCGGCACTAGGGTTGAAGACATAAACCGCATGATTAAGAATTATATGCAGATGCGCAAGATGATGGGCAATATGGGGAAAATGGGCAAATTAGCAAAAAGAATGATGAAAGTTCGATAATATAGTTTATTATACTAATATACTGTTAGGAGGTATTAATAGTTTGGTTAAGATAAGACTTATGAGAGCAGGGTCCAAAAAACGCCCATTTTATAGAATAGTGGCTGCAGATTCGCGCTCTCCAAGAGACGGTAAGTTTTTAGAGATTCTAGGATATTACGATCCTAGGAAAAAACCTCATGTTTTAGAGGTTAAAACAGATAGGGTGCAGGATTGGGTCAGTAAAGGCGCTCAGACATCTGTTAGAGTTGAGAAACTTATATCTACATTAAATTAGGGCTAAGACTGTAACGATAAGAAAGTGCTGGTGTATTGATACTACACACGGGAGGTATCAGTTATGGATAGACTAAAAGAGCTTGTTACTTTCATTGCGCAATCCCTGGTAGACAGTCCTGATAAAGTTGAGGTACGTGAGGTTGCGGGAGAGCAGACAGCTGTGCTTGAGTTAAAGGTGGCCCCTGAGGATCTAGGTAAGATAATAGGTAAACAGGGCAAAACAGCTAAAGCCATTAGGACAATCTTAGGCGCTGCGGCTGCTAAGATGAGAAAAAGAGCAGTGCTCGAAATCTTGGAATAAGATGCGTCCCCGTTTTAGTTAGATATGGGACTAATTTCGTTTGGTAAGATTTCAAAAGTACACGGACTAGAGGGAGAGGTAAAATTTCTTCCACACAGCCGCCAACTAGATAATATTTCTACTCTGGATCGGATCTTTATATATAAAAGGCCCGATGCTCCCCCATCAGAGTTAAAAATAAAAAAAAGAAGAATTCACAATAATGCTGCGTTCTTTAAGATAGAAGGAGTTGATTCTATCCAAGATGCACAGGCTCTTGTAGGAAGTGAAGTGCATGTAGAGACTTCAGATTTAAAAGAGCTGGATGAGGACGAGTACTACTGGTTTGATCTGATTGGTCTTAAGACATATACAGATAAGGGAGAGTTCATCGGGATTGTAGATAGCTTAGTTGACCGTTCAATGCAGAGTTTATTGGTAGTAAAAGATGGAGATAAAGAACACTTAATACCCCTTACTGAGCCAATAGTGCAAAAGATAGATCTTAAGAACTCTAAGATTATTATTTCTACAATAGAAGGCCTTATAGAATAACTTCGGAACTAAAATGAGATACGATATTCTTACTATATTTCCAGATTTTTTTGATTCACCTTTTTCCTTTGGGATCCTGCAAAAAGCCCAAGAAAAAGGACTTATTGAAATAAACACCCATGACATAAGAGAATATAGTGATAACAAGCATAAAACAGTGGATGATACCCCATATGGCGGGGGCGGCGGTATGCTTATGAATGCAGCACCTATTGGATCGGCTGTAGAAAGTGTGAAAGATGAAAGCCTAAAGTCAATTGTATTGTTAACAACACCCGACGGGGAGAAATACTCTGATAATATGGCTCGTGAGCTTTCAGAATATGATCAGATTGTAGTTATATGCGGTAGATATGAAGGGGTTGATGACAGAGTAAGAGAGCTCTACGTGGACAAAGAAGTTTCAATTGGAGATTATATACTTTCAGGCGGTGAGAACGCAGCGGCTGTAATTGTGGAGAGCGTGTCCAGATTTATACCGGGGGTGCTTGGCAACGATCAGTCACCAGAGAATGATTCTTTTTCAGATAACATACTAGAATACCCCCAGTACACAAGACCAGAGGAATATAAAGGCCTTAAGGTTCCGGAGGTTTTGCTCTCCGGGAACCATGCAGAAATCGATAGATGGAGAAAGGATCAAAGCATAAACAAAACATTTAACAAAAGAGCTGATCTACTAGATAAAGCTATTTTGCAAAATGAAGAACTTGAACTCATTAAAGAGCTAAAAAAAGAAAATCCACCGACTTTTAAAGCATATATTGCATTAATCCATTATCCCGTATACAATAATCGGTTTAAAATTATAAATACGGCCTTTACCAATTTAGATGTTCATGATATAGCCAGATCGGCAGAGACATATGGGATTAAGAAATTCTATCTTGTTCAGCCAAACCTGGAGCAGCAAAAACTGGTAAAGCGCGTACTCGATCACTGGAAAGACGGAGAGGGATCAACTTTTAACAAATCAAGATCCCAAGCACTTGAGCTTGTAGAGATGAAAGATACTCTAGAAGAAGTTGAGAAAGAGATTGAGAGAATAGAGGGAGTAAGGCCTAAATCAGTAGTTACAGACGCCAGGTACACAGAAAACATGATAGGGTTTTCTGAGCTAAGGGAAATGATACTCTCAGATGAAAAAAAACCTTATCTCATATTACTGGGAACTGGTTGGGGATTAGCAAAGCAAGTAATGGAAAAAGCAGACTACACTTTAAAGCCGGTAAGTGGTTATACTAATTATAATCATCTTTCAGTTAGAAGCGCTGCTGCTGTGATTTTTGATAGATTATTGTCGTGTAAAATATAGATAGGAGATTTATGATGAATATCGTAAGCGAATTAGAAAAATCAATTATGAGAGAAGACCTGCCAGATTTCCGCCCAGGTGACACAGTGGCTGTGCACTATAAAATTAAAGAGGGCGAGAGGGAAAGGATCCAGGTTTTTGAAGGAGTAGTAATTGCGAAGAAAGGCGGCGGCGCTCGAGAGACATTTATTGTGAGAAAAGTATCTTATGGTGTTGGGGTTGAAAGGATATTCCCACTCCACACTCCTCTAATTGATAAAATCGAGGTTAAGAGACAAGGAAAAGTAAGACGAGCAAAACTCTACTATCTAAGAGGACTTTCTAAAAAAGCTAGTAGGATTAGAGAAAGATCAAGAGTTGAGCAGCAAGTTGGAGCAGCGGTTCAGCCAGAGCCTACGCCTGAGGTAGAACCTGAAGTTATAGAGCAAAACAACCAGCCCGAAGTTCAGGAAGAAGCTACAACCAACGAAAGCTAGCTTTGATAAAAAACTAAATATACAAAACAAAGTAAACGTACAAATTACACCGGGATGCCTGCAAATAGCAGTCTCCCGGTTTTTTATTTGGATTAATATGTATTCATTAAGAATACTAAAGAGGGAGATAATTATTCCAAATCGTCAAACTTTACTAAAGAGCCGTCTAAAAACTTAAGTATGTAGCAGTTGTAATCGAATCCGTCTTCATCAGAACATCTATAGATCCACTGATTAACCCTTCCGGCCTTTTCTATCTCATCTGGTTCTCCCATAGCCTCTCTGGCTTCAGCCGGGATCATACCAACAACTGGGTAGTCGTGCTTAATACCCCATTTAATCTTATCTAGAACTTCTTGGTCTCTCTCAACCACTTCATATTTACTCATTTCTAAAAGAAGTTTTCTATCAGCCACATTACCCGATGTTGTATCAACCTCCGCTACGGTAATTCTCTCGCATCCCCATACCAAGACGCCGTCACTTACCATCGATACTTTCTCCGGCATCGCAGCGCTTATCTCGCCAATAGATTCTTTTACATAGATTCTAGCTTTCTTATCCGTTTCAGTGTCATATAATCGCACGGTTTTCGTTATACAGAACCCGCCCGGTTTCCAATGCTGCAGGATTGATGTAACCCCAAAACTCCTTAAACGAATCCTCTGTGCCAAGAGATTTCGCGAACCATCGCCTGTTGTTTTAAAATCCTTAACTGCATGCTTGTTACCAACCAGTATTGCCACCGGCCTCTCACCACTTATCTTTACTACTTCCTGCTCCATCCACGCATCTTTGCTCATCGGAATGGAACTTGGTGGATTAATTGCGTAAATGGAAAGGCATTTGCCTTGTTTAATGCTCTCACTAAAGCTTACAAGCATTTCCCGATAACTATCATGGTCTATCACTGTATCAATCTGAATATCAGATATTGATACTTCGCCCACCATAGCGCTATCTAAAACTTCCTGCTGATCTGATGCTATTTCAAGACCTACATTTAGACATTGTCCATCTGCGATATATTGAGTTACCTTCTCAGAGAAAAAATTAACCGATTCATCCTGCCCATAAGACTCACCTAATATAAGAATCTTATTGCTGCCCATTAGTGTGGACAAAGACAAATTGTCGGCCTGTGCATATCCAGGAGTATGAAAACACAGCGATGTTATAAATGCTAATAAAACAAATATAGTTTTATACATAAAGGGATCCAAGTTGTGGCTATGGCCTTTCGATTTTAGAAAGCTCATCGCCGTTAAAGTATAAGTATAAACAGTCCTCGTCAAAACCGTCATCATTATTACAGCGGTATATCCACATCTCTTTACCATCTTCTCCCTCTAGCCTCTTAACTCTATAAGGAACGCCCTCAACATCAAAGGCTTCTATTTTTGTCATCCCAATAAAGAGTCTTCCTTGGGCAAGCTCAATTGTCGTCTTGTATTCTATATATTTATTTGTTGCTGATTGTATATCAGCTGATGAATAAAGACTGGTTGTAGACATCACAACAAAAAACATAATTATTGATAAAAATAATTTTGCCATTTCATTTGCTCCTCCTAAGATTCTCGTACAAAAAATCATTAATTTTACGAACAAGGAATAGCTGAAAAATATATATAAGAATTGTTAAGATTTGGTTAAGAATTTTTGGTAATCTTTATTCGAAGCACTAAACAATAATGAATAATTTAAGCTACTTACCTTTCCAGACTGGTTCTCTTTTTTCAAGAAATGCATCAATGCCTTCCTCTGCGTCACGCGCCATCATGTTCTCAACCATAACTTTGCTGCAGTATTTATATGCGCTTTCTAAATCTTTATCTAGCTGTTCATAAAAAGCCTTTTTGCCTATTTTAAGTGTAAGCGGGGATTTAGATGCGATCTTTTGTGCCAATTCAACTGCTTCTTCATCTAGCCTATCCAGAGCCACTACGCTGTTTATAAGACCCATCTCATAAGCTCTTTGGGCAGATATAAAGTCACCAGTTAAAAGCATCTCCATTGCATGTTTTCTTGAAACATTACGTGATAGTCCAACCATTGGGGTGGAGCAGAAAAGTCCTATATTCACTCCAGGTGTTGCAAACCTTGCGCCCTCTTCAGCTACTGCCAGATCACATGTAGAAACCAGCTGACATCCAGCCGCAGTGGCAATGCCGTGTACTTTAGCAATCACGGGTTTAGGGCAATTTATGATAGACATCATCATTGCATAACTTGTAGCAAACGTTTTCTCGTAAAAAGATTTCTGCGGGTTAGCGCGCAAGTCCTTCATATCATGTCCGGCGCAAAATCCATTGCCAGAGCCAGACAAGATTACAACCTTGATAGATGCATCATCAGATATTTCTTTAATTTCTTGGGTAAGAGCTTCCATACATGCAATAGATAGTGCATTGTAAGCCCTGGGTCTATTTAGTATGAGGTTAGACACACCGTTATCATCATCTCTTAAAACCAAAGGTCCTGTGTTTTCTTTAGCTAATTCCATAATATTTCCGATAGTATAAGTAGTTCTATTATATTGGAAATTATATGGTTGTAAATGGATGGAAATTACTGCAGAGGGCTTTAGATTAAATATTTTTTACGCTATCAGTGAGAATACTAACGATATCATCTCTTACATCCGCAATGCCGCCTTCAACAATTAGCTTTTCCTCGGAGCTGCCTTTTTTATACTTAAGCTCTCCTGTGTGAAGAGTGGTTATGAATGGTACGTGACCTGGGAGAATACCAAATTCTCCTATTTCTCCAGGTGCTACTACTTCGTCCACTTGCTCATCCACTACAAGCTCTGTTGGTGTAATAACTTTAAGATGTATACCGTCAGCCAATGTCATTCTCTCCTAACGAATATTAAAAGGGAGCATGTCTGCTCCCCTCTTTCAATTTTTATGAGGCAATTTCTTTTGCTTTTTCTTGTACTTCGTCGAGGTTTCCTACCATGTAGAAAGCCTGCTCAGGAATATCATCCATACTTCCTGAGATAACTTCTTTAAATGCTTCAATCGTATCTTTAATAGGCACATATTTACCAGGGGTTCCAGTAAACTGTTCAGCTACGTGGAACGGCTGTGATAAGAATCTTTGTACCTTTCTGGCTCTTGCCACAACTAGCTTATCCTCTTCTGAAAGCTCATCCATACCTAGGATAGCAATAATCTCTTGAAGCTGTTTGTAGCGCTGAAGCACTTCTTGCACCTCTCTGGCCACTTCATAGTGCTCTTGTCCAACAATCTGAGGATCAAGAATACGGGATGTAGAATCAAGCGGATCCACAGCCGGGTAGATTCCAAGCTCAGTTAACTGACGGGAAAGTACGATGGTACCGTCTAAGTGAGCAAATGTTGTAGCAGGCGCAGGGTCAGTTAAGTCATCCGCAGGAACATAAATAGCCTGTACAGATGTAATAGAACCTTTTACTGTGGAAGTAATTCTCTCTTGAAGCTCACCAAGGTCAGTAGCAAGTGTCGGCTGATAACCCACAGCTGATGGAATACGTCCAAGTAGCGCTGATACCTCAGATCCAGCCTGTGTGAATCTAAAGATGTTATCAATAAAGAGTAGCACGTCCTGTCCTTCTTCATCACGGAAATACTCAGCTAGTGTAAGAGCAGTTAGAGCAACCCTAGCTCTAGCTCCAGGTGGCTCGTTCATCTGTCCAAAAACAAGACCTGTGTTGTCGATAACGCCTGAGTCTTTCATCTCATGCCAAAGGTCATTACCTTCACGAGTTCTCTCTCCTACTCCTCCAAACACGGATACTCCACCATACTCTTTTGCAACGTTATGGATAAGCTCCATCAAGAGAACCGTTTTTCCCACACCGGCTCCACCGAATAGCCCGATTTTTCCTCCTTTAAGAAAAGGGGCAATTAGGTCAATAACTTTAATACCGGTTTCAAATAGTTCTAATTTTGTACTTTGCTCAACAAATTTAGGAGCTTCGCGGTGAATCGGCCAGCGCATCTGTGTGGCTACCGGGCCAGCTTCGTCAATAGGCTCGCCAACAACGTTTACCATTCGTCCTAGTGCTTCTTTACCAACAGGAACTGTTATGCCCTCTCCTGTGTTTAGAGCGTCCTCTCCTCTTTTAATTCCTTCGGTTGAATCCATAGCAATGCAGCGAACACGGTTTCCGCCAAGCTGCTGCGCAACTTCAACAATCAGGTTCCACTCTTGGTCACTAAGAAGTTTATTTGTTAGTTTTAGTGCAGTGTAGATTGGGGGAAGCTCGCTGTCTTTAAACTCGACGTCAATTACAGGTCCCATAACCTGAACGACCTTTCCCATGTTGTTAGAAGTAGTATTTGTATCCATATTACTCGTCTCCTTTACTTAATGCCTCAGTTCCATTGACGATATCCATGAGCTCAGTTGTGATCATGGCCTGTCTTGTCTTATTGTATAAAAGTGTGAGGTTTTTAATTACTTCATTTGCATTATTTGTTGCGTTTTCCATAGCAGTCATACGAGAGGCGTGTTCACTTGTCATTGACTCTTGTATGGCTCTTTGAACTCTTACCTCTATATATTTAGGAAGAAGCTCACTTAAAATTCCTTTTTTTGTCGGTTCGTATAGATAGTCAATCTGGCTATCGTCTTCTTCATCGGAGCCTGCTTCTATTGGAAGAATTTTTTCATAAGTAATTTCCTGAGTTAGAGCAGATTTAAAGTAGTTGTATACCAGGATTACTTCATCGCTGTCGCCCTTGATGAATTCCTTTGTAAGCTCTTCAGACATCTTTTTGGATATTTCAGCGTAGTTCCTATCGGTAATCCCGATGTAGCTATTAATCTCTTTGTAATCTTCTTTACCAAAATGCTCCTTTCCTCTTCTCCCTAGGAAGCTGAAAGTAACCTCATCATATGCTATAGTTTCATCTACTAGATAAGATTCCAGTTTTCTAATCAGACTACTGTTAAAACTTCCGCACAGTCCTCTGTCTGAGGTTATAAATACCAAATGAAGTTTCTTGGGCTCCTCCATCTTTCTAAGAAGAGGGTGGGCTTCCTGATCGCACCTTTTAGCAACGTTCATAGTTGTATCTTGATAGGCATCGGAAAACGGGCGGTAGGCCATAAGAAGGTCTTGAGCACGCTTTAGCTTTACAGCTGATATCAGCTTCATAGCGCTCATAATTCGGCTTGTGCCTTTAACACTGCTTATTTTTGTTTTGATCTGTTGTAAACTTGCCATAATTTTCTATATCGAGAAATTTATCTCTAATCGTTTAAGATAG
>JBCCIH010000011.1 GCA_039028315.1 Thermodesulfobacteriota bacterium
AAGCCCTTTTCTACAAATAAAGTATCAGGAAGCCATTGGTGATGAACACGCGCTGCATTAGTAGCCTCGGCAATGTTCATATCAAAATCTACTACGTTTAATATGATCTGTAGAACTGTGGTAATAATCCTACTTCCCCCCGGGCTTCCGGTAATAAGAAACGGCATATTGTCCTTCATAACTATAGTTGGACTCATTGAGCTTAGCATTCTCTTCTCAGGCTCAATGGAGTTTAATTTGCCTCCTACAAGTCCGTATGCATTCGGCACGCCTGACTTGGCAGAGAAATCATCCATCTCATTATTGAGAAGGATGCCTGTTCCAGGAACAGTAATTTTTGATCCATAACTAAAGTTAAGCGTATATGTGTTTGATACAGCGTTGCCATCACTGTCAATTACCGAAAAATGCGTGGTATTTGGACCTTCATAGCTACTTAAGTCACCAGGTTTAATTTCAATACTCGGTATAGCCGATCCAGGTTTGATTTCATTTTTTATAGATTTTGCATAGTCTTTCGATGTGAGCTCTGCTAGCGGAATTGGATTAAAGTCCGGGTCACCAAGATATTTAGAACGATCCGCGTATGCGTGCTTCATAGTTTCCGCTAAGATATTGATTGTTTTAGCTGTGTTCTGTCCATAAGAAGGTAGAGGAAACTGCTCTAAAATATTTAGCATCTGAACTAAATGTACCCCGCCCGAGCTTGGTGGAGGCATTGAGTATATTTCGTATCCGCGGTAGTTCCCTTTAACAGGTTTTCTTTGAGCTACACTATATTTTTTTAGGTCCTCTTTAGATATCAATCCGTCGTTATCTTTCATAAACTCAGAAATTTTATCTGCAATCTCTCCCTCATAAAAAGCTTTAGGTCCATTATTTGAGATTTCCTCTAAGCTTAAAGCCAAGTTTTTTTGAACTAGCAAATCACCCTCTTTATATGGCTGGCCATTTTCTTTGTAGAAGATCTTCATGCTGGCAGGTGATTTTTCCATCTGCTCTTTAGCCTGTCCAAGCGATTTGCTTAACTCATAATCCACAACAAAACCATTTTTAGCCAGCTCAATTGCCGGTGCAAGAGCTCTTTGAAGGCTTATAGTCCCGTATTTCTCTAGTGCATAACTAAGTCCAGCTACTGTGCCCGGAACCCCGGCGGAAAGTATGCTGTTTCTGGATTTATTCTTATCTACATTCCCTTCTTTATCCAAGAACATATCTTTGGTTGCTGCTAGTGGTGCTTTTTCGCGGTAATCAATCGCTACCACTTCATCTTTATCTGAAATATAGGTGAGCATAAAACCGCCGCCGCCTAAGTTTCCGGCCCTTGGATAGGTAACCGCCATTACAAAGCCAATTGTAACCGCCGCATCAACAGCGTTTCCGCCTTCTTTAAGAACCCTAAGGCCTGCCATGGTTGCATATTTGTTCTCTGTTGCCACCATAGCGTTCTTAGCAACTACCGGGTGAAACCTGGCTTTTGAGCTGTATAGTGGGTTTTCCTGGGCAAATAAATAGGATGTTACAAATAGCAGTGCAAACAGAGTAGTTGCAAAGATGTAGCTTGGCATGTACATAGGCAAATAGGATAGCGTTAAGATATCAATTTGAAAAGTAAGGGGTTTTGGGTTCTATTAAATACAACTAGCTATTCATCATGTTAAAGAACTCTTTATTGGACTTAGTACCGCTCATTTTGTCCAGTAAGAACTCCATAGACTCTGTTGTATTCATTGGGTTTAGAACTTTTCTAAGCAGCCAGACTTTATTAAGAACTTCTTCGCTTAGGAGAAGCTCTTCTTTTCTCGTGCCTGAGCGCTGAAGATCAATAGCCGGGAACACACGCTTATCAGCAAGCCTTCTATCAAGATAAGCCTCCATGTTTCCTGTTCCCTTAAACTCCTCAAAAATAACCTCGTCCATTCTACTTCCAGTGTCGATAAGAGCAGTGGCAATAATCGTAAGACTACCGCCTTCTTCGGTATTTCGTGCAGCACCAAAGAATCTCTTTGGTCTCTGCAATGCGTTTGCTTCCATACCACCTGACAATACTCTACCGCTGGCAGGTGTAACCGTATTACTAGCGCGTGCTAACCTTGTTAAACTGTCGAGCAGAATAACTACGTCCTTACCATGCTCAACAAGTCTTTTTGCTTTCTCAATAACCATGTCAGATACCTGAATATGGCGCTGAGCAGGCTCATCAAATGTAGAGCTTACAACTTCCCCGTTAACAGATCTGTCCATATCGGTTACTTCCTCAGGACGCTCATCTATAAGAAGTACAATTAAAACTATCTCTGGGTTGTTTTGAGTAATCGCGTTTGCAATTCTTTGAAGAAGAATAGTTTTACCAGTTCTAGGGGGAGCAACAATAACTGCTCTTTGACCCTTACCAATCGGTACGAATAAGTCTATGACCCTGCTGCAAAACTCCTCTGGATCATATTCTAGCTCTATCTTTTCTTCTGGATGAAGCGGTACAAGGTTTTCAAATGCAACTCTTTCTCTGCAAACTTCAGGTGAGTCAAAATTTACTTCCTGTATTTTAAGAAGAGCTAAGTTTTTCTCTCCCTCTCGTGGGAGCCTGACCTGACCACCTACTGTGTCGCCAGTTTTTAGGTTAAATGATCTTATTTGTGATTTCGATACATATATATCATCCGGCCCCGGAAGATAGCTGTACTTTGGAGATCTTAAGAATCCATAGCCTTCAGATAGTATTTCCAATACGCCCTCAGCGAATATTACACCTTCTTTTTCGCTTTGAGCTTTTAGGATGGCAATAATGATGTCCTGCTTAGTCATTCGAGAGGCTTCTTCAATTTCAAGTGCTCTCGCCATTTTCATAAGCTCAACACTTTTAGTGTCTCTTAGATCATTTAGATTAAGTAAGTGAGCTTCTTTTGTTGTTTCTTTTTCTGCGGGCTTTTCCCGTAATTTTGTTGCTCTCGCCATATATGTTAAATTCCTCGACCCATATTTTATAGGATTTTTCAAAAATCAAACTGCGAATTTATGGAAATGAATATCAGTTCTTTTGAGTTGTTATTGAAAGTTAATAGCCAATAATATTATGTATCTTAAAGAACTATTTTGTCAAGTAAGTTTTTTTCAGGCAATAAATACTGCCTCTTTATGCTATAATGATTCCCACTTGTTTGAATTATGATTATAACTATTATACATATTATAAAAATTAATGGAAGCAAGTTTAAAGGAGATATGATGAAAATGAAAAAAGGCTTACTAACACTAATTAGTTTTATTATTTTCAGTTTTCTAGTACTACAAATATTTGTAGATAAAAATTTTATTGGTGAAGATGCTATGGCTGCCCCTCCTTCTTTATATGAACTTGAGTTAACTTCGCTTAGCGGGGAAATTTACATCAATCCCAAATACTCAGGAAAAATAAACTCTATAAGATCTCTAGACAGAAATCATCTACTTGGCGAGAAGGTTAAGATTGAAACAAGAACTCTTACAGATGGCTGGAGGAAGTTAAATATTCCTTCTTCGCTTTCGTCAGCTTTCGGTTTAGTGGTTTCGGGAACACAGGGAATTGTAAAACTCACTCTCCCCCAAGATCCGTCTTTTAGATCAGGCTCAGGCACTCTTCAATCAATCAGCTCCTTATTTATAGAGTTTGGCAAGTTACATGCCACCCTTACTTTTCCGGAGCTAAGCATTTTAGAGCCCAGCAAATTTGAAATAGGTATTTTAAATACAACAGACAATACGTTTATAAACGGAGATATAGTAGCTCTAAAAGATAACCAAGCAGCCGTTATATTTAACAACCTAAGCTCTTCTGTAGTAAATAGTGACGGCATGATTAGAATGAGCTTAAGAAAAGCAGACGGGACATTCATCAACTCAGATATGCCGGCTTGGGGATACAACATTATAGTCTCACAAACCGAAACTGGTGTACCTGCTCCAATTACAGCGGACGTCTTTGGGCTAGCTGAGGATACTAAGATGAAATTTAATTTTGTCTCACTATCAGGGCAAATTATTAATCCCTCTCAGGTCATACTGACAGTTGGAGAGATTAACAAAGGCGCAGAGATTTCTACAATCACAACTAAGATACAGGGGCCTCAGCCAATTACGGTCACGGTTACAAAGCTGGATTAACCACCTGAATTCTTGCTAATTTTCGGCCGATGTTATAAAATTCTATTATACTCATGTTTTAGGTTTACGGATATTTATTTAAAGAGGTGAAAGAGATATGGCAGGACACTCTAAATGGGCTAACATCAAACACAGAAAAGCGGCTGTAGACGCAAAGAGGGGAAAAGTTTTTACAAAACTTATCCGAGAGCTCACAGTTGCGGCAAAACACGGGGGCGGAGATCTGGATTCTAACCCGCGCCTTAGAACTGCTATCAATGCAGCAAAAAGTGCAAACATGCCCAACGACACAATTGACCGCGCTGTTAAAAGAGGAACAGGCGAGCTTGGAAGCGATGATTTCCATGAGCTAATGTACGAAGGATACGGCCCTGGCGGAAGCGCAGTGCTTGTGCAGACACTTACAGATAACAAGAACCGAACAGTTGCGGATATAAGACGAATTTTCACAAAGCACGGAGGCAACCTTGGGGAAAATGGCTGTGTTGCCTGGATGTTTCATATGAAAGGCCGTGTTGGTTTCGAAAAGGCAAATGTAGATGAGGATCAGGTTTTTGAAATTGCCCTTGATGCAGGAGCAGAAGACGTAATCACTGAGGATAACGAGCTTGTAGTGGTAACCCCTCCGGAGTCTATAGAAGAAGTGAAGAGCGCGCTAGATGATGCTAGCATAAAGTATGACTCAGCAGAGGTTACAATGATTCCAGAGACCAATGTGAAAATTGAAGGTAAAGAAGCCGAGCACATGATTCGCCTAATGGAAGCACTTGAAGACAGCGATGATGTGCAGAACGTTTATTCAAACTTTGATATACCAGAAGAACTTATAGAAAGCATGGCTTAATATGAGAGTAATTGGAATAGATCCCGGCTCTAAGGTTTGCGGCTACGGGATTCTTGAAGTCCAAAAAGGCGTGGTCACCCACATTCATAGTGGATGTATTATCCCTAAAGCTGCGCTGCCTCTTAATCAGAGATTAAAAGTTATTTATGACGGAATTGTGGAAGTAATTGAAGCGCATTCCCCTGATGTAATGTCTATAGAAGATATTTTCTTTGCTAAAAATGCAAAGAGCGCAATCAAGCTCGGGCAGGCAAGAGGTGTAGCGCTTCTTGCAGGCACAAATTCTGGAATTATGGTTTACGAATATGCACCAACAAAAGTTAAGCTCGCTCTTACAGGGCGGGGAAGGGCTAACAAGGCAGAAGTGCAGGGGATGCTATCAAGAATCTTAGGTGTTAAAGAGTGGCAGACTCAGGATGCATCTGATGCAGTGGCGATTGCGCTGTGTCACATAAACATTTCACAAATTGAAACGAAATTAGGAAAGGAATTTGTTCAGCCAAGAAGAAAAAGGAGGCGTTTTACAATAGATGATCTCCCTTCTTAGAGGCAAGATAGCACAGAAAACACTTGGTAAAGTTGTGATTGATGTGAATGGTGTAGGCTACGGGGTCACTGTACCCCTTTCAACATATTACAGACTTCCCGAATCTGGTATTGAGGTAGCTCTAGAGATCCACACGCATATGAAAGAGAGCACAATTGAGCTCTATGGTTTTCTTACGCAGGATGAGAAAGAGATATTTACCATTTTAATAGGAGTATCAGGAGTCGGCCCTAAAGTTGCGATGAGCATACTTTCAAATATATCACCAGGTGATTTAGCAGAGGCTATTAACTCAGGCGATCTAGCTAAAAAGAAAATTGCCGGAATTGGCCCCAAGATGGCCTCAAGACTAACGACAGAGCTTAAAGACAAGCTTTCTAAGTTTGAGCCAGCATCCCAAACAGTGGGCAAATCAGGTATTGTAGAAGATGTCATATCCGCTCTTATGAACCTAGGCTATAAACGACCTGAGATTGATGAGAGGATTTCAGAAATTGAAGAAATTACAGAAAATCAGGACAATCTCGAAATAGCTCTAAGAGAGTGTCTTAAAGTAATGAGAAAAGGGTAAATAGCCCTATATATACAACATGGAAGAAAGAATAGTCACAGGGACAAATCTAGAAGAAGATTCACTTTTTGATATTAACCTAAGGCCAGAGCGCCTCTCCGAATACCTAGGTCAGAGCAAGGTTAAAGAGAAAGTCGGGATTTTTATTGAAGCCGCTAAGAGACGAAAAGAAGCGCTAGACCATGTGCTTCTCTACGGCCCTCCTGGACTAGGCAAAACAACCCTTGCACACATCGTAGCTAATGAGCTCGGGGTTAATATTTATTCAACCTCAGGTCCTGTAATAGAAAGAGTAGGAGATCTTGCCTCGATTCTAACTAACTTAAACGATCGTGACGTACTTTTCATTGACGAGATCCACCGCTTAAACCGCATAGTTGAGGAATACCTCTACTCTGCAATGGAAGACTACAAGATAGATATCATGATTGGAGAGGGGCCTACAGCTAAATCTATGAAGGTTAGCGTTAACCACTTTACTCTTGTTGGCGCCACTACGAGAACCGGTCTTTTAACTTCACCTCTAAGATCAAGGTTCGGTGTGGATTTAAGGCTGGACTACTATACATCTGATGAGATTAAGGGAATCTTAAACCGCTCATCAAAAATTCTTGGAGTGGATCTTACAAAAGAGGGCGCAAATGAACTTGCCACAAGAGCAAGGGGCACGCCTCGAATTGCAAACCGGATATTAAAACGAGTAAGAGACTACGCTGAGGTAAAAGCCGACGGAGCTATTGATCTTGATGTTGCAGGCTCAGCGCTTGAGATGCTTGAGGTTGACTCACTTGGCCTAGATGGACTTGACCGAGCTATACTTGAGGCAATTATAAATAAATTTAATGGTGGCCCTGTGGGTATAGATACGCTAGCCTCCGCGGTTAGTGAAGAACGTGACACTATTGAAGATGTATATGAGCCTTTTTTGGTAAGAGAAGGGCTGATTATCAAAACACCTAGAGGCAGAGCCGCAACTCCTCTTGCTTATGAGCACTTAAAAATAGAACTTCCCCAAGCCCAAAAGGGACTTTTTAACTCATAACTGCTACTGCATGTTTATTTCTCTATGAAACTCATCCCAATGAGACTCAGTGATCACATCAATCTCTTTTCTAGGAGCTTTGTACCCGCCTTCACCAGGAAACAGTGAGTCATAAACTTCATCCCTAAGTGATAGCCACCTGTCTAGAGCTTCGTAGTTGGGAAAAACGACTACTGTCTTATAGGTCCAGCTGGGCTCAAGGGTATGAAGCCTTTGTGAGTATAGTTTGTACTCACCCACAATAACGCCGCGGTTTTGCATCTCTTTCCAAAACGGCAGAAGCTTTTCTTTGTATACCTCGATGAATTTGTCTTTGTTCTCAGGCTTAACTAAATAAAAGCTCTCCTCGATTACATAATTAAATCTTTCATCCTGCGAGTAGGCTTTCGTAATCCCGCAAATAAGAAAAGTTACTACAATCATTGACAGCATTATTTTTTTCATATTGCACCTCCATGTCCTTTGTTACATTATGTGATGTATTATACATTCCATGGCAAAATTCTGATAGTTTCATCTTAAATCACTAAATATAATATTGCTTTTGATCTATATGTATGGAAAACTTTAGGTTAACCCTTAGATGTAACCCATATGTATATGAAATCAGATAAATTATTTGCTTTTCAAGTCCAAAATCTATCTTTTCACAAGGTTAATAAAACATGAACAACTGGATATATTATGTAACTCAAATTCCCGCCGGATCTCCTGCAGACCACATGAGTGTTCTTGGGCTCGTAACCCAGTCAGGCCCAGTAGTAAAAGGGGTTTTATTATTACTATTGATAATGTCAGTTGTGTCCTGGGCAATTATTTTCTCTAAATATTTTGTGCTAAAAAGGGCCACTAAAAGCTCAGAAAAATTCTTAGAGCTATACAGCGCAAGCGGCAATTTTGGAAACCTCTATACTTCAACCAAACATATGGGCGGCCCAATTGCGGAAGTTTTCAGAGCGGGCTATACAGAAATATTAAAAATAAGAAAGTCCAGAGCTCAGGGAGGAGCACAAACCCCAGAGCCATCTGGCGGCGGAGAGTTGATTGACACAGAGCTTGGGGTTGTAGAGCTTGTAGAAAGAGCGCTAAAAAGAACTATGGCCTCAGAGATATCAAAGCTTGAGAGCTCTCTTACGTTTCTTGCTACAACAGGAAGCGCGGCGCCATTTATAGGACTTTTCGGAACTGTTTGGGGAATTATGACCTCATTCATCGGGCTTGCAGGCAGCCAAGGAGTGCCTACGCTTCAGGCCGTGGCCCCCGGTATTGCGGAAGCGCTCATTGCGACCGCCGTTGGCCTTGCAGCAGCCATTCCGGCAGTAATCGGATATAACTACTCACTTAGCAGAGTGAAGAAAATAGATGTAGATATGGAGAATTTTTCATCAGAGTTCTTAAATATTGTAGATAGGTATGTGAAAAAGGTTTAAATAAAACTATGGGAATGCAGACAAACAACAGCGGCGGGCGCTCAGTAATGTCCGAGATCAATGTTACTCCATTTGTGGATGTGATGCTGGTGTTACTTGTAATTTTTATGGTTACTACGCCAATCTTATATCAGGGCGTTGATGTTAATCTTCCCAGAACAGAATCTAAAGCGATGCCTTCGTTGGATCGTGAGCGCAAAGTAGTGGTCACGCTTAATTCAGCAGGCGAGATATACATTGAGGAAGATCAGTTTGCATTGTCCGATCTTCGCTTGGAAATAAGAAGGATAATGTCTGATCAGGGAAAGGAAGTAAGGGAAGAAGACGTGTTCCTAAGAGCTGATACAACAGTTGAGTATGGAACAGTAGTTGAAGTAATGTCTGAAATCAGAAACGCTGGTGTTACCAAACTAGGGCTAATCACGGAGCCTATTCCATCAAGATAGAAGAGGCTAAAGGGGAAAATGAAACCAAGTAAAAAAGACTCTTCGAGCCGCCTGGGGTTTATATTTTCAGTAGCCCTTCATGTGGGAATTATAGTGCTCATTTTATTTTGGGGATTTAGAGGCACAGAGTATAGCAGCAACGACCCGGGTCCAATTCAAGTCTCTATATCAGATCTAGATATCGGAAGCGGCTCAAGCGCTAAAAAGCCAACTCCTCCAAAGAAGGACCCTCCTACCCCCGAGCCTAAAGAGCCGGAGGAAGAAATAGCCCAGGAACCCGAGCCGACCCCGCCTCCGCCCGAAAAAGAGCCTGAGATAAAAGAAATTGTAGAAAAAGACAAGATTGCCCTAAATACAGAGCCTACTCCTAAGCCGACGCCGAAAGCTACACCAAAGCCGACACCTAAAGCTACACCTAAGCCTACTCCTAAGCCCACAGAAAAACCAAAGGCTACGCCTGCCCCAACTAAAAAGCCAAAAGCAACTCCAAAGCCGACTAAAAAACCTGAAAAGAAAAAAGATTTAGACAAAGAAAAAGAGCAGGTTCTTAAAGACATTCAGAGACAAAAAGTTTTAGATGAGCTTATGAAGGAGAAAGAAGATCCATCAGAAACAGATGATGCACTAGATAATATTCCCGAGGAAGAAATGGGTGAAGAGGCCAGACTTGCTATGGCCGATGATGAAAAGTTTGGCGTAGAGTCAGACACAGAGTCAGCTACAGGCGGATCTCCAAACCCCGGCGGCGGCTCAGCAATAAGCCCACTAATAATACAAACGTACGCGAATCAGGTAACTAGGAAAATTCAGCGAAACTGGAGAATGCCCCCAGGTCTGCCAAATGACGGTAGTCTAACAACTTCATTGGTTTTTAAAGTAAACGAAACTGGCAAGGTTAATGATGTTACGATCACAAAATCATCTGGAAATTCAGCATTTGATAATTATTGTAAGCAGGCCGTATTCAGATCAGCGCCCCTGCCTGTGCCTCCATCTGAGCTTGCTAAGGAAGCTAAAACAAACGGCGTTGAGCTCACGTTTAGAAACGATCCATAGAATTTAGGATTTTTTTGAGATTTTGTATAAGCTTACTGGACTATCATTGTGGAGAATTAATGAACCTCATCCTAATTAGACACGGCGAGACAGACTGGAACAGACTAGGCAGGTGCCAGGGCATTGCAGACATTGTTTTAAACGAAAACGGCCGAAAGCAGGCAAGAGAGCTTGCACATTCCCTAAGGGATCACAAAATTACAGCTATCTACTCAAGCCACCTAAAAAGAGCAATTGAGACTGCCGAGCATATCGCAAGACATCATAACCTAACAGTTAGAGTAGAACATGATCTTCATGAGATGAACCAGGGAGATCTTGAAGGGCTTACATTTCCTGATATTAGGGATAGATATGCTGAGGTTTTAAAGAAATGGCGAGAAAGCCCAGAGACGCTGAGGCTTCCAAATGGAGAGTCGCTAGTTGAAGTTCAACAACGGGCCTGGAGCGTTTTAGAAAAAGTGCACGAAGATCATTTAGGAGAGACCGTTGTTGCAGTTAGCCATAACCTCACGATAATTACTCTTCTATGCAAAATCACAGGAGTCGGTCTAAAAGGATTTAGGGAATTTAATGTTCAGGCCACTTCGAAGAATATTATAGTTTCAGAGAACGGAGAAATTAGGGTAGATGTAATAAATGATGTATCACACCTCTCCCCAATGGATTCTGTTCCTTCATTTGAGGAAAAGAGAAAGTAGCAAAAGTTATCTCTACTTATAAAGTGTGCCAAGCTGTTGTAAGATTAATATTTATCTGGTGTAATTCCATAGCGTTATGAAAGAAGATATTGTAAGTGTAGTTACTAAATCAGTAGAAAACTTATCAAAGAAACTAGATGCTCCTGATCTATCGGTAGATGTCGAAGTAGGCATTCCTAAGAGAAAAGAGTTTGGAGATTTCTCCGTCAATACCGCAATGATCCTTGCCAATAAGCTCGGCAAAAAACCAAGAGAAGTGGCCGAGATGATAATAGAAAACCTTCCTGAAGAAAAAGATAAATTGTTTAATAAGATAGAGATTGCCGGGGCGGGGTTTGTAAATTTCTATGTAAAAGAACAAGCAATTGTAAATAAACTAACCGAGATAGAAGAAAAAGGTGATAAATACGGCGCCTTAAATATGGGACAAGGCAAGAAGGTGCTTGTTGAATTTGTGAGCGCAAACCCCACAGGGTATTTACACATGGGCCATGCCCGAAACGCGGTCGTGGGCGATACTCTGGCTAGAATCCTTGAAACCTCAGGATACGAAACTGTTAAAGAGTTTTACATTAATGACGCCGGGCGGCAGATGAACCTTTTAGGAGAGTCCGTTTTTATTAGATACAAAGAGCTATTTGGACACAGCGGAGAGCTACCCGAGGATGGATATAAAGGGGAGTATGTAGTAGAAATTGCAGAGCAAATAAAGGCTGAAAAAGCTGACTCGCTTCTAAATGATTATTCTGCGGAAGAATCTACTGAATACTGCAAAGAATTTGCCAAAGGTATTTTGCTTGAGGAGATAAAAAACGACCTAGCAAAAGTAAATGTCTATTTTGATGAATGGTACAGCGAGAAATATAATATTCACAGCACAAACAACGGATCTGATAAAAGTAAATTAGAAGAAATAAAAGAGCTACTCTACAGCAAAGGTGTTTTAGAGGAAAGAGAAGGTGCGCTTTGGTTTAAGGCAACTGAATTTGGCGATACACAGGACTGGGTACTTATTAAAAGCGATGGAAGCCCAACTTACTTTTTAGCAGACATAGCTTATCACTTTGATAAATACCAAAGAGGTTTTGATAGTATCATAAATGTTTGGGGTGCAGACCATCACGGCCATGTAGCGAGATTAAAAGCCGCACTAAAATCGCTGGGACTTGATGAGTCCAGCTTTGTCGTAGTCCTAATTCAATTCGTCAGACTCATGCGCCAAGGTCAGGAAGTAAAGATGTCTAAACGAGCCGGCAGCTACGTTACGATGAGAGATGTGATAGAGGAAGTAGGCTCAGATGTAATGCGCTTTTTTCTAGTTATGCGAAGCTCAGAGAGCCACTTTGATTTTGATCTTGATTTAGCAAAGAAAGAATCAAGTGAAAATCCTGTTTACTACATACAATACGCTTATGCCAGGATAGGAAGCATCTTCAGAAAAGCCAAAGAACAGGGACTTTTAGAATCAAATGAGAGTTTAGCACTTCTAACAGCCCCAGAAGAAATTGACCTTGTGAAAAAGCTCCTTTTATTCCCAGAGGTTATAGAGGACTGCACAAATTCGCTTGCTCCTCATAAGCTCGCCTACTACCTTCAAGAGCTGGCAGCTCAGTTTCATGTGTATTATAATAAGTGTAGAGTAGTTGACGATAACAAAGAGATGAGTGCTGCAAGACTTTATTTAATTAAATGCACCCGGACAGTGCTCGCTAACGGACTTAATATATTGGGCGTATCAGCCCCGGAGAAAATGTAGATATGAGTGAGAAAACCCCTAGCCCTAAGAAAAGTAAATTAGTTCCGCTATTTGTCACATTTGCAGTACTTTTTATAGTTGTCTTTGCTCTTGGAGTAATTATAGGAAACGGACTTGGAGGCTCTGACTCTGATGATGCAGACAGAAGTTACGAAGTCGGAGTATATGACGAGGTATCATCGGAGCCGGATATGAACCAGGAAGAGATAATAGAGGAGACGGATGAGGTTGTAGAAGAGGTATCTGAAAAAGCACCTGAAAAACCCTCTCGGCAAGATGCACCTCCGCCGGCAAAAGAGGTAACTCAAGAAGAAAGAGAAGAAATGGTGGAGAAAGTGAAAGAGGAAAACTTGGATATTGTAACTCGTAAGCAGACACCTAAACCTCCAGCGGCAACTCCAAAACCAAAACAAGAAACAAAGGCAGAATCCAAGGAGGAAGTTTTAGAAGAGCTAAAAGAAGCTCAGCTTGAAAAGGCTCCCAACAGACAAGATTCGCCCCCGCCTCCGCCAGCGACATCATCACTTCCCAAGACCGACCCTAGTGGTAAGTACACAGTCCAGCTAGCAGCGCTTCAAAATGAAGCTCAGGCGAATCAGCTTATGAACTCTCTAACTTCTAAAGGCTATCCAGCATTTATAAAGAAGTACTCTGCACCCGATAATAAAATGTGGTATAGAGTAAGGGTCGGCACATTCACAACAAAACAGCAGGCTACTCAATACGGTGATCAGTTAAAAAAACAACAGTCTCAAGTAAAGTCGGTATTTATAACCACGAATAATTAACCCAAGCTGCTCAAGCTTGCTTGCACAGTTTAAAGCTGATATGGTTACTTTCTAATAATGACTCATCCCGAAGAAATTGCAGAGCGCTCTAAGAACAAAGAAGGACCGCAGTCTTCTAAGCTTTTAGGAAGCGGTATAAAGACTTGGTGGCTTCTTCTTATGCTGCCGATTGAAGACTATCTTTTAAAGATTAAAGTTCATCCCAATATCCTTACACTTTCAACACTCGTGGTCGGAATAATCACTGGTCTTGCCTATCATTACGGTCTGATTTTTGTTGGCGGGATTTTAGTATTAGGCGGATCAACTTTTGATATTTTTGACGGGCGTGTTGCAAGAGCGCTTGGAATTAATAGCCAAAGCGGCGCATTTTTTGATTCGTGTTTAGACAGAGTTGCAGAGGCATTTATCTATGTTGGACTGCTCAGCTTTTTCCAGGGCACGATATTTATGTACGTGGTCTTTTTCATACTCGTCTCCACCACCATGGTCAGCTATACAAGGGCACGGGCCGAGGGACTGAATGTGGACTGCGAAGTGGGAATAATGCAGAGAACAGAGAGAGTAGTATATCTGGGCGTTCTTTCTGTATTTAATTTCTTTGGAAACTTAATCGCAAATGCTTTTGGCTTGGGATCGGATAATTATTTACTAAAACTTGCTCTAATTCTCATACTCGTATTCTCATCATATACAGCTATTCAGAGGATGGTTCATGTTATGGGCACCTTAAAGAAAAGAGACGCTGAGGACAGAGAGGAACCCCAAGTTGACGTGCAGTCTGAGCAGACTGAATCATAAATCCAAACGAATATCCACAACATATTTGATAGTTTTTGAATTCTTAGGTATAAATTCATAGCCTAAGTGGTAGAACACCTACGATTTTGGCTGAATTATCATTATTCTAATGCTTTGTTTTTAACTTATTTTTCTCGATAAAAGAGTTAAACGAATATGCCTAAACGCACAGATATAGAAACTATATTACTACTTGGATCGGGCCCGATTGTAATCGGGCAGGCTTGTGAGTTTGATTATTCAGGGACCCAGGCCTGTAAAGCACTTAAAGAAGAGGGCTATCGGATTGTGCTTGTGAATAGCAATCCGGCAACCATTATGACAGATCCCTCATTTGCTGACCGCACATACATTGAGCCGCTGCACCCGTCTATTGTTGAGAAAATTATAGAAAAAGAAAAGCCTCAGGCTCTACTCCCTACACTCGGAGGACAAACAGCACTTAACTTAGCTGTTGAGCTTTCAGAAGCTGGAATTCTTGAAAAACATAATGTTGAACTAATCGGAGCTAAGCTTCCTGCGATACAAAAAGCTGAAAACCGCGAACTATTTAAAAAAGCAATGATCGATATTGGGCTCAAGGTTCCAAAGAGCGGCATAGCCCACACTATGGATGAGGCCTGGAGCATTGTTGAAGAAATTGGTTATCCCGCAATTATAAGGCCCTCATTTACACTAGGGGGAGCTGGCGGCAGTATTGCATATAACAAGGAAGAATACGAGGATTTTGCAAAAGCCGGGCTTGATCTAAGCCCGTCTACTGAAATTTTGGTAGAGCAATCTGTACTTGGTTGGAAAGAGTATGAGCTCGAAGTTATGCGTGACCGCGCTGACAATGTAGTAATCATTTGCGCTATTGAGAATTTTGATCCGATGGGCGTGCACACAGGTGACTCAATCACAGTTGCCCCTTCTCAGACCTTAACCGACAAGGAATATCAGAGAATGCGAGACGCATCACTTGATATCATAAGGGAAATAGGCGTAGAGACAGGCGGTTCCAACATACAGTTTGGAGTGAATCCTGAAGACGGAACAATGGTGGTTATTGAAATGAACCCCAGGGTATCTCGCAGCTCAGCTCTTGCATCAAAAGCAACAGGTTTCCCCATTGCCAAAATTGCTGCAAAACTTGCAGTGGGCTACACGCTGGATGAAATCTCAAATGACATAACCAGATATACACCTGCATCATTTGAACCCACAATAGATTATGTGGTAACCAAGATACCTCGCTTTACCTTTGAAAAGTTCCCTCAAACCGAGCCATACCTTACAACTCAGATGAAATCAGTCGGAGAGGTAATGGCAATAGGTAGAACTTTTAAAGAATCATTTCAAAAAGCCCTTCGCTCCTTAGAGATAGACTCCTGGGGGCTTGAACCCGTTACAACTGATAAAGAATTAATAAGTGAGAAGCTTCAAAAACCCAATCCCGAGAGGCTTTGGTATTTAGCTGATGCTTTTAGAGCGGGTATGGATATTGAGGAAATATATAACCTCACATATATAGACAGATGGTTTCTTAAGAATTTAGAGCAAATAATAGATGTTGAGAGTAAGCTCAAAAATGCAAACGGCACCACAGATTCGCAGCTACTTAAACAAGCCAAAGAGTATGGATTTTCAGATATTAGAATTGGTGAGCTTTTAGAAAAACCAGAGGACGATATAAGGGGCATGAGGCTCAAAAGCGATTTGAAATCCGTCTACAAGATGGTAGATACATGCGCTGCTGAGTTTGAAGCCTATACGCCTTACCTATATTCAACTTACGAAACGGAAGATGAAGCTCTTCCTACGGATAAAAAGAAGGTGATAATTTTAGGCGGCGGGCCAAATAGGATCGGCCAGGGAATAGAGTTTGATTACTGCTGCGTTCATGCGGCCTATTCACTAAATGAAGAGGGCTTTGAGTCAATAATGGTTAACTGTAACCCAGAGACGGTGAGTACTGACTATGACACTTCTGACAGGCTTTACTTTGAGCCTCTGACTTTGGAGGACACACTTTCAATAATTGATAGGGAGAAACCCTGGGGAGTGATCGTTCACCTCGGAGGACAAACACCACTTAAGCTTGCGATTCCACTTGAAGAAAGGGGAGTTAAAATAATTGGAACCTCTCCAGACAGCATTGACCTTGCGGAGGATAGAGAACGCTTTAGAGAGTTGGTACAAAAGCTAGGACTAAAACAGCCCGAAAGCGGTATTGCCAGAAGCCAAGATGAGGCAATTAGTATTGCAGAAGATATAGGCTATCCGATTGTTGTAAGGCCATCATATGTTCTTGGTGGGCGGGCGATGGAGATCGTATACAAAGAAGAATCTCTTAGAAGATATATTACAGAGGCGGTCAGGGTATCACCTAACCACCCTATATTAATAGATAAATTCCTAAAAGACGCAAAGGAAGTCGATGTTGACGCAATTTCAGACGGAGAGACAGTAGTTGTTGGAGGAGTGCTTGAGCATATCGAAGAAGCCGGTGTTCATTCCGGCGACAGCGCTATGGTGCTGCCCCCTTATTCGATCGAACCGTCCATTATTGAAGAGATCAAGCGCCAGACCAAAGAACTAGCTCTTGCGCTGAAAGTAAAAGGACTGGCAAATATACAGTTTGCTATAAAAGACAACGAGGTCTATTTAATTGAAGTAAACCCAAGGGCGAGCAGAACTATTCCATTTGTCAGTAAGGCCATAGGAGTTCCGCTTGCGAAACTGGGCACAAAGGTGATGATTGGCAAAACGCTAGAAGAGCTCGGGTTTACCCAAGAGATAGTCCCTGAGCACATATGCGTTAAAGAATCTGTTTTCCCATTTATAAAGTTTCAGGGAGTGGACACAATACTAGGGCCCGAGATGAAGTCCACGGGCGAGGTCATGGGAATAGATACCGAAATTAGAAAAGCATTTGCCAAATCTCAAATTTCTGCAGGAAATGATCTTCCTTTGTCAGGAACAGCATTTATAAGCGTTAAAGATGATGATAAAGCAAAGGCTTATGAGATAGCTAAGAATCTTTCGGAACTGGGCTTTACAATCATGGCGACTAAGGGAACAGCTGCTTATTTAGAAGGAGCCGGGCTCAACAGCACATATGTGAAAAAGGTGGCCGAAGGAAGACCTCACATTGTAGATCACATTAAAAACGGAGAAGTGCACTTAGTAATTAATACAACTTTCGGAGAGAAAGAGGTTGCCCAGTCCTACTCAATAAGAAGAGCGTCAATTATGCACAGGGTTCCTTATTTTACTACTATTGAAGCTTCTGGAGCTGCTGTAGGGGCTATAGAAGTTATGATAAAACAGGGGCTCGAGGTTAAGGCTATTCAGGAATACTATTGATGTTGTATACTTTTTATTCTCTGAAATACTAGAGTATTTAAATAATTGGAGGTAGTGATTGTGTCAGTTGAAAGAGTACCTATGACACCTAATGGTCATAAGAAGCTGCATGAGGAGCTTCACCGTCTAAAAACGGTTGAGAGACCCGAGGTCATAAAATTGATAGAGTACGCAAGATCACTCGGAGACCTTTCTGAAAACGCTGAGTATGAAACTGCAAAAGACCGGCAGTCATTTGTAGAAGGCCGTATACAGGAACTTGAGAGTAAGTTAAGCAGGGCTGAAGTAATAGATCCTGCCACTTTAAGAAATAAGGACAGAGTTACCTTCGGGCTACACGTTAAACTAGAGGACTTGGAAACTGGGGATGAAGTGACCTATCAGCTAGTAGGTCCAGACGAGTCTGAGCCTGAGAACGGGATGATATCAATCACCTCTCCAATAGGTAGAGCACTGATTGGAAAGCAAATTGATGATGATGTAGTGGTTCAGGCCCCAGGCGGGGTCAGAGAATTTGTAGTTTTAGACATTTCATAAATTATCATAAAAGCTTTATGAAGCGTCTTAAGTATGCTATTTTATACTACTCGCTTGCATGGAGGCTCAAACTTAAATGAAAAAGAATTTATTACTAGCTATAGTACCTTTAGTATTTTTTGCATTAGCCCTTTCAGGATGTGGAGAGATTAAGACCACATCATATTTCACACCGACTAAAACTAAACTTAGTCAGTTCCAAGCTGTTCAGTTTGAAACCTTCGAAACTGAGATTGAAGATTTCCCCAAAGAAGCCTTAGCTAAAATACCTGCTGAGTCTGCAGCCCTGTTAGATTCTAAAAACAAATTCAAAGAAGTAAGCAACTCTGATATTACGAACATCCCAGCTTCAGATACTGTTATTGTGCTTGGAGAGGTTTCAGAGTACAGACCAAGCTCTGATATCAGTTATGAAGGAGGGGGGATTAAATTCGGAGAAGTTTCAATCACAATCAAATTAGCTCTTTTGGACAAGGCAACAGGAAATGAGATTGCAACAGGTGAGATAAACGGATTTAGCTCACTTGGTTTTATGGCAAAAGATATTTATGAAAGCATGGCTGAAGAAATAGTAAAATACATCTTGGAGAT
Organism: Thermodesulfobacteriota bacterium; assembly: GCA_039028315.1. NCBI lineage: Bacteria > Pseudomonadati > Thermodesulfobacteriota > Thermodesulfobacteriota bacterium. The sequence continues at coordinate 18,599 of JBCCIH010000011.1, forward strand.
ATATTAATAAAAAAGTTGGGAGGGATTTATGAATAACTTATCAAATAGAATCAAAGTTTTATTAATAGTAGTATTAGCACTAGGCGTATTTAGTTTAGACTCATTTGCTCAGAGCACAGCTATCGAGAGTTACAAAAAAGGTAGAGAAGCCTTCCATACTTTTACCCCGCAGGGATTTCAGAGCGCAATCACATACTATAATCAAGCAATTGCAGCGGATCCTAACTACGCACCAGCATACGCAGGACTTGGCGAGGTTTATTCATTTCAAGGATGGTACCGCTACCTAGTAAAAGACGACTATGAGAAATTCTATATTGATTCATATGAGAATATGAAAAAGGCTCTTAAAATTAATCCCAACCTTCCCTCTGTACAATTAGCTTTAGCTTACAGCTATTATCACTTAAGTGATGAAAAGCGCGCCATTCAAACGGCTCAAAAAGTGCTGTCAAAAGACCCTAATAATGCAGAAGCCCTCTACATTTTATGGGCAGCAGAAGGGAGTAACCCTAACAATCCAAACATTAAAAAAGCGCTTGAAATTGATCCGAACCTGGTACCTGCCATAATTGGACTTGGAACAGCCTATTATCAAAAAAGACAGTCCTTTAGGCAGGCAGAGACATATTACAGAAGAGCAGCAGAGATTGCGCCTTCACCTCAGCTCTATAACTTTTTAGGAAACTCTCTTACCTATCAGGGCTACTACACTCAAGCGATAGCTCAGTTTCAAAACGCACTTAAGCTTGATCCTAACTATGCTGCGGCCTATATGAATATGGGTATAGCCCTATTCTATATGAATAAGTTGCCAGAATCTATTGCAGCAGAACAAAAAGCTATATCGCTTAATCCAAACAGGCCAGACGCATATTACTTTATAGCGCAGAGCTATGATCGTTCTAAGAACACTGCCCAGGCAATTACATACTACAAGAAGTTCTTAGATATATCCTCCGGACAGGATGAATATTCTATTTATGTTGGTAGGGCCCAGACTAGACTTGCACAGCTATCAGGAGCCACTACACGATAGCACTTTCTCTGCACAAGAGGCTTTTATGGATCAACCTCCCATAGAGACAGATATTATTGATCTCACTTTTGCAATGGAGGCGAACTCGAGCCTATGGAATATTATATTCGAGGGGTTTGACCAGGAGGTAGTACTGGTCTCAAAATTCACCAGCAAAGAGCCAAAAGCAATTAACACTCTCTACAGGTTTGGCTTTTTGATTTGCGAGCGATATAAAGATTGCAAGGTAGAGCCTAAAAACTCGGGAATAGAAATAAGAAAATCCCTTCCCGAAAATGATTTTGATCTTGTAGGTGAGTGGACTGCTCTAATGGAAAGTGTTTGTGAAGAGATGAAAAAGTGTGTTAACTCAGAAGAGCCGTGAGTTCTATACAACCTCGACATCACCCGCTATAACTTTGACGGTTTCTCCCCTGTCTAATTTAACCATCAGATATCCGTTGTTATCAATTCCAACCGCTGCGCCTTCAAAAGAAGCATTATCTTCGCTGCTGACCCTAACGTTTTTATTGATGTCTCCCCATCTGTTGGTCCATTCAGATACAATTTGTTTGCTTCCTCTTTTCATATATACCTGATACCAGTTCTCAAGCTCTAATAGCAGATCCGAGGCAAATTTGGCTCTATCAATTTCCCTTCCCGCGTTCTCTGAGATAGAGGTAGCAATTCTACTGACATCTCCCATAGTTGAGTTCATTTCATCCCGGGACAAATTTATATTTACGCCGATACCTACTATAATGAAATCAACCATTTCCCGTTTTGGACGCATTTCCG